>JAHWYA010000520.1 GCA_020028115.1 Anaeromyxobacter sp. | reverse complement strand
GACCGGCTCCTCCGGGTCCGCCGCCTTCAGGCGCAGGTACGCGAAGATCGCGACGGCGATGCCGAGGACGAGGAGGACGACCGAGACGATCGACCAGACGAGGGCCGACGGCAGCGGCACGTTGCCGACGAGCGGGTCGTGCGGGAAGTTCGCGGTGTAGCTGTAGGTCTCGCCGGGGCGGTTCGTCCCGGCGGCCCACGCGGTCCAGAAGAAGAACGCCGTCATCGCGCGCGAGTCGGCGGGATCGGCGACGAACCCGCGCGGGATCGACATCGCGTCGGAGCCCTCGGCGAAGAGCCGCCCGTAGTAGGCGACGAGGGCGGGGAGCGCGGCGGCCTGCGCCGGCGACAGCGCCAGCGTCTCCGTGGCGGCGTCGTAGCGGTTCCGGCGGAGCTCCTCCCGGACCTCCGCCTCGACCCGCCCGCGCTCGCCGGCGGGGAGCGCCTCGAGGTCCGCCTGCGAGAACGCCGCGGCGCGCTCCGGCGGGAGCCCGCGCGCGAGCCCGGCCGCCGCGAGGCCCACGCGGTGGAGGACGTCGGCGGACCAGTCCGGCGCGAGGTAGGCGCCGTGCCCCCACACCGACCCGGTCTGCTGGCCACCGCGGGAGAGGTACTGCCGCTGGCCGAGGCGGATGTCGTCGCCGGTCAGCACGAGCTCGCCGGAGGGCGCGACCAGGCGCTCGGGGATGGGTGGCTTGTGGCGCGAGATCTGGGCGCCCCCGAAGATGAGGACGCCGAAGCAGATGACGACGACGAAGAGGAGGACTGCGCGGCTGCGCTGGCTCATGTGGTGTCGGGACTCCTGGGTGGGGTGACGCGGGGGGGTGAGGCGGGTTAAGGGGGACGCTAGCCGCAGCAGCCGAGGCCGCGCGGGGTCTGGCTCGCCTCGGGGTGAACGGCGGCGGCGTGGCGGCGGATCAGCTCGCCGGCGAGGGCGTGGAGCGCCTCGTGCTTCCCGGCGCGGGCGGGATCGGCCTCGTAGCGCTCGCAGGCCTCCGCGACGCCCTCCATCGCCTCGGGCGGGAGGTGCTGCTCCGCCATCGGGTAGAGGATCGCGTCCTCCTTGTGGATGTGGCCGCGGAGCATCTCCGCGAACCCGTGCGAGACCTCGGCGATCTCGGTGCGGTCGGAGTCGTCCCACGCGCCGGGCTGCTCGGCGCGCGCGCGCAGGATCGCGACGAGGCCGCGCCCCTGATCGTGCTCGTGCAACATGACGGCGATGGGCCCCCCGCTCCGCGGGAACCCGTGCTCCACCATCGCCGCGAAGAGGATGTCCTCCTCCTTCCCGTGGTGGCACGCGTCCGCGAACTCGCGGACGAAGGTGACGAAGCGGCCCAGCTCGTCCTTCTCCGTCGAGCCCTTTCGCTGCACCTCGTCGGCGAACCCCACGAGCCCGTCGAGCACCCGCTCGATCGTCCGGTGCTCGTTCATCAGCGTCTCGATCGCGTCCATCTCGTGTCTCCGTTCCGGCCTGGCCGGGGATCTGTCTTGCCTGCGTCACGTTTGAGCAAGAGCGAAGCCAGAACCCAACTTATTGTTTTCGCTAACGCTTTCAGGATTCTGGCCCGATCGCCACCCATGCTTGGTTGATCGAGGCACCGCCATTTCGGTAGACACCGGGTCATGGTTGCCCACGGCCCGACCTCGCCAGGTCTCCCCGTCGTCACCGACGACGACCCGCACCGCCGCATCGTCGAGGAGGCGATCGAGCTCGTCCTCTCGACCGTCGACCTCGCCGCGGTCCTCGACCGGACCGGCCAGCTCCTGCGGCGCCACTTCGGCGAGACGCGCGTCGCCATCAACCGGCTCTCCGCGGCCGATCCGGCGCGCGCCGAGGTGGTGCTCGTCTCGGATCCCCGCCAGCCCTCCCCGGACGTCGGCACGTCGTTCCCGCTCGCGGGCTCCGCCGCGGGGCAGGCCCTCGCGACGCGGACGCCGTGCGTCCTCGATCCGCTCCGGCCGCGCGAGCCGCGCTACCGCGAGGAGCCCCTCCTCGCCGCCTACGGCTACGGCTCCCTGGTGTCGTTCCCCCTCGTGTTCGAGAACGAGGTGCTCGGCACGCTCGACATCGCCCACCCGCCGCGCGAGGGGCTCCTCGCGTGCTGCTTCGAGGTCGCGCGGCAGGTCGCGCACCTCGTCGCGATCGCGCTGCACAACAGCCTCATGGTGGAGGAGGTCCAGCGGCTGAACCGGCTGCTCGGGAAGGAGAACGCCCTCCTCAAGGAGGAGATCCGGCAGATCAAGCGCGAGTCGCGCTACGTCGCGGAGAGCGCGGCGATGCGCGAGGTGGTCGAGCGCGTCCGGCTCGCGGCGCCGTCCGCGACGACCGTGCTCATCCGCGGCGAGACCGGGACCGGGAAGGAGGGGCTCGCGCGGATGGTCCACGAGTTCAGCCCCCGCTTCAACGCGCCGTTCGTGCCGGTGAACCTCGGCGCGATCCCCGAGGGGCTCATCGAGAGCGAGCTGTTCGGCCACGAGAAGGGCGCCTTCACCGGCGCGAACCGACGCCGGCCGGGGCGGTTCGAGCAGGCGGACGGCGGGACCGTCTTCCTCGACGAGGTCGGCGACGCGCCGCCGTCGGTCCAGGTGCGGCTCCTGCGCGTCCTCCAGGAGCGGGTCGTCGAGCGGGTCGGCGGCGCCGAGCCGGTCCGGGTGGACGTGCGCGTCGTCGCCGCGACGAACCGGAACCTCGAGGAGATGGTCGCCCGGGGGACCTTCCGCGCCGACCTCTACTACAGGCTCGCGGTCTTCCCGGTGGAGCTCC
>JAHWYA010000519.1 GCA_020028115.1 Anaeromyxobacter sp. | reverse complement strand
CACGGCCTCGTGCCGCGGGCCGCGGCGGCGCTCTGCGAGCGCGCCGCCGCGCGGTGCGCCGGGCACGCGCCGCCTCTCGCAGTGGAGGTCGAGCTCGTCGGGTTCGACGGCAGCGCGCTCGGCTCCGCCCGGGCCGGGGGGGAGCGGGCGCGATGAGCGAGCGGATCGTGGCGGCTGGCAGGCGCATCGAGGAGGAGAGCCTCGCCATCATCGACCGCGAGGTGGAGCCCCACGCCTTCGGCGCGCGCGAGTGGCCGGTGGTGCGCCGGGTGATCCACGCGACGGCCGACTTCGAGTTCGCGCGCACGCTGGAGCTGCACCCGGCCGCGGTCGCGGTCGGGATCGCCGCCCTGCGCGCACGCGCCCGGATCGTCGCGGACGTGCGGATGATCGCGGCGGGGCTCCCGCGCCTCGACGTCCGCTGCCTCATCGGGGACGAGGACGTCGGCGCCGAGGCCCGGGTGGAAGGGATCACGCGCGCCGCCGCGGCGATGCGGAAGGCGGCCCGGCTCGGGCTCCTCGACGGCGGCGTCGTCGCGATCGGGAACGCTCCCACGGCGCTCCTCGAGCTCCAGCGGCTCGTCGAGGCGCGCGCCGCGCGGCCGGCGCTCGTCGTCGCGGTACCGGTGGGCTTCGTCGGGGCGGCGGAGTCGAAGGAGGCGGCGCGCAGCCTGCCCGTGCCCTGGATCGTGGCGCGCGGGCGCAAGGGCGGGACGCCCGTCGCGGTGGCGGTGCTGAACGCGCTCGCGATCCTCGGCTCGGAGGAGGCGGCGTGAGGCGCGCGGTCACGGTGGTCGGCATCGGCGCCGACGGCTGCGCCGGGCTCTCCAGCCGGGCGGCGGGCGCCGTCGCGGCGGCGGACGTGCTCGCCGGCGGAGAGCGCCACCTCGCCGTCTTCCCGCAGTTCCGCGGCGAGCGGGTGTTGCTCGGCGGAGATCTCCCGGGCGCCGTGGAGCGCATCGCGGCGCTCGCGAACGAGCACGCGGTCTGCGTCCTCGCCTCCGGCGATCCGCTGCTCTTCGGGGTCGCCGCGCGGCTCGTCGCACGCCTCGGCGCGGAGCACGTCGAGATCCTCCCGCAGCCGAGCTCGGTGCAGTGGGCCTTCGCGCGGGTGGGCCTCGCGTGGGACGACGCCGCGATCTTCTCCGTCCACGGCCGGCCGCTCGCGGGGGTCGCCGCGCGCGTGCGCCGCGCGCGCAAGGTGGCGCTCCTCACCGGCGGCGCGGCGACTCCGGCCGCCGTCGCCCGCCACCTGCTCACGCACGGCGAGGGAGGGCTCTCGGCGTGGATCTGCGAGGAGCTCGGCGGACCGGGCGAGCGGATCCGGCGGTTCGCCGCGCTCGAGGAGGTCGCGCGGTGCGAGGACGTCGCCGCGCTGAACGTGCTGCTCCTCGTCCGCGGCGCGCCGGCCTGGAGGCCGCCGCCGGCGCTGCCGTACCTCCGGGAGGACGCGCTCGAGCTGCGGCGGCCGAAGGCCGGGCTCGTCACGAAGCGCGAGGTGCGCGCGCTCGCCCTCGCGTCGCTCGCGCTGCGCCCCGACGCGGTCGTCTGGGACGTCGGCGCGGGCTCCGGCTCGGTGGCGCTCGAGGCGGCGTCGCTCGCGCCGGAGGGGCGGGTGTTCGCGGTCGAGCGCGACCCGGAGTCCGCCGGCCACTGCCGGGAGAACGCGAGACGCCACGGCATGGACCACGTCACGGTGATCGAGGGGGAGGCCCCGGCGGCGCTCGACGGGCTGCCGGCGCCGGACGCGGTGTTCGTGGGCGGCGGCGGTGCGAGGGTCGCGCTCATCGCGGCGGCGGCGCTCGCGCGGCTCGGGCCCGGCGGCCGGATCGTGGTGGCGGCGGTGACGCTCGACACCCTCGAGGACGCGCGCCGTGCGCTCGCCGCCGCCGGAGTCGAGCCCGAGGTGACCTCGGTCTCGATCGCGCGCGGAGCGCCGCTCGCCGGGCGCGTGCGGCTCGACCCGCTCACGCCGGTGTTCCTCGTCGCGGGCGCGAAGCGCGAGGAGGTGGCGCCGTGACCGGGATCCTGTACGGCGTCGGCGTCGGTCCCGGAGCCCCGGACCTCGTGACGGTCCGGGCGGTCGCGGTCCTGCGCCGCGCGCCGGTGATCGCCGCGCCGCGGCCTGCTGCCGGCGGCACGTCGCTCGCGCTCCGGATCGCCCGCGCCGCGGCGGGCGAGGTCGCGGGTCAGGAGACGCTCGAGCTCACCTTCCCGATGACGCGCGACCCGGAGGCCCGCCGGACGGCACGGGCAGCGGCGGTCGAGGCGATCCGGTCGCGCCTCGACGACGGGAAGGACGTCGCGTTCGTCACCGAGGGCGACCCCCTCGTGTACAGCACCTTCCTGGACCTCCTCGCCTCGTCCGCCGCGGTGGACGGGCGCGTCGTGGTCGTGCCGGGCGTGTCGTCCATCACCGCCGTCGCCGCCGCCGCGCGCGTCCCGCTGGCGGACGGCGACGACGCGCTGGCGGTCCTGCCGGCGCCGCGCGCCCTCGGGGATCTCCCCCGGCTCGTGGCCGGGTTCGAGACCCTCGTCCTCCTGAAGGCCGGGCGCCACCTCGCGGCGCTCCGCGACGCGCTCGCGGCGGCCGGGCTCCTCGAGCGAGCCTGGGTGGTCGCGGAGGCCTCGCGGCCAGGGGAGCGGATCGCCCGACTCGCCGACCACGTCGACGTTCCCCCCGGGTACTTCACCGCGGTGATCGTCCGTACGCGCGCGCCGGAGGCGCGATGACGCGAAGCCTCGCCGTGCACGCCGTCACGCGCG
>JAHWYA010000518.1 GCA_020028115.1 Anaeromyxobacter sp. | reverse complement strand
TTCATCCTCCTCTTCATCCCGAACGACCTCGCCGGCCCCTGCTTCATCGGGTTCGCGATCGGAGAGTCGCTCGGCGCGTCCGCGCTCCGCATCGCCGGCGGCATCTTCACGAAGATCGCCGACATCGGCTCGGACCTCATGAAGATCGTCTTCAAGATCAAGGAGGACGACGCGCGGAACCCCGGCGTCATCGCCGACTGCACGGGCGACAACGCGGGCGACTCGGTCGGCCCGTCCGCCGACGGCTTCGAGACCTACGGCGTGACGGGCGTCGCGCTCATCAGCTTCATCCTCCTCGCGATCGTGAACCCGGCGACGCAGGTGAAGCTGCTCGTCTGGATCTTCGCGATGCGCATCGTGATGGTGATCGCGTCGGTCGGCTCGTACTGGCTGAACGAGGCCTGGGCGTCGGGCAAGTTCAAGAACGCCCTGTCGATGAACTTCGAGCTGCCCCTCACGACGCTCGTGTGGCTCACCTCGGTCGTCTCGGTCGCCCTCACCTACCTCGTCTCCTACCTCCTCATCGCGGACCTCGGGGACGGCACGATGTGGTGGAAGCTCTCCACCATCATCACCTGCGGCACGCTCGCCGGCGCGATCATCCCCGAGGTCGTGAAGGTCTTCACCTCGACCACCTCGCGCCACGTGCAGGAGGTCGTCACCGCCTCCCGCGAGGGCGGCGCGTCGCTGAACGTCCTCGCCGGCCTCACCGCGGGCAACTTCTCCGCCTTCTGGATGGGGCTCGTCATCATCGCGCTCATGGGCGCCGGCTACGGCGTCTCGACGCTCGGCCTCGGCGACCTCATGATGGCCCCGGCGGTCTTCGCCTTCGGCCTCATCGCCTTCGGCTTCCTCGGCATGGGCCCGGTCACCATCGCGGTCGACTCCTACGGCCCGGTCACCGACAACGCGCAGTCGGTCTACGAGCTCTCGCTCATCGAGAACGTCCCGAACGTGAAGGACGAGGTGAAGAGGGACTTCGGCTTCGACCTCAACTTCGACAAGGCGAAGCACTTCCTCGAGGAGAACGACGGCGCCGGCAACACCTTCAAGGCGACGGCGAAGCCGGTCCTCATCGGCACCGCCGTCGTGGGCGCCACCACGATGATCTTCTCGATCATCGTGATCCTCACCGCGGGCCTCACCGCGAACCTCGAGAAGCTCTCGATCCTGAACCCGCTCTTCCTGCTCGGCCTCATCATGGGCGGCGCGGTCATCTACTGGTTCACGGGCGCGTCCACCCAGGCGGTCTCCACCGGCGCCTACCGCGCGGTCGAGTTCATCAAGAAGAACATCCGCCTCGAGGGCGTCGAGAAGGCGTCGGTCGAGGACTCGAAGAAGGTCGTCGAGATCTGCACGCAGTACGCGCAGAAGGGCATGTTCAACATCTTCCTCACCGTCTTCTTCGCGACCCTCGCCTTCGCGTTCGCCGACGAGTTCTTCTTCATCGGCTACCTCATCTCGATCGCGATCTTCGGCCTGTTCCAGGCGATCTTCATGGCGAACGCCGGCGGCGCCTGGGACAACGCGAAGAAGGTGGTCGAGGTCGAGCTCAAGGCGAAGGGCACGGACCTCCACGCGGCGTGCGTCGTCGGCGACACCGTCGGCGACCCCTTCAAGGACACCTCGTCGGTCGCGATGAACCCGATCATCAAGTTCACGACGCTCTTCGGCCTCCTCGCCGTCGAGCTCGCGATCAAGATGAGCCTCGGCGCCCGCATCGGGCTCGCCGCCGCGTTCCTCGCCGTCGCGCTCGTGTTCGTCTACCGCTCCTTCTACGGGATGCGGATCGAGGCGGGCGTGAAGGCGGCGGAGCCCTCCGCCTCGCAGCACGCGGCGTAGCGCCGGGCGCGGGGGAGCGGCCTCGTGGCCGAGCTCATCGCCCCGCAGGATCCGAGGGCGGCGCTCCGCAAGGCGCTCACCGCCCTCAAGGTGTTCCCCCTCCACGGCGTCGCGGTCCTGCCCGGGACCCCGGCGCCGTTTCACATCTTCGAGCCGCGCTACCGCGCCCTCGTCGAGGACGCGCTCGCCGGCGACCGGATCCTCGCGGTGCCGGGGCTGTTCGGGAAGTCGGACGCCCACGCGCTCCGGCCGCCGCTGCGCGCGATCTGCGGCGCCGGGATCATCGAGGTCGAGGAGCGGCACGAGGACGGCCGGTTCGACCTCGTGCTGCGCGGGCTCGCCCGCGTGCGGCTCCTCGAGGAGCTCCCGCCGGCGAAGCTCTACCGGGAGTTCCGGGCCGAGGTCGTCGACGACGTCCTGCCGAAGGGCGGCGTCGCCGCGCTCGGCAACCGCGTCGAGGCGCTGCGCCGGATCGTCTACGACCTCTCGACGCGCCTGCCGCAGGAGTCCGGGGCGCCGCAGCTCGCCGAGGCGGTGGCGCAGATGAAGGATCCGTCCGCCATCGCCGACCTCGTCGCGGCGGCCGCGCTCTCCGAGCCCGAGCCGCGCCAGAAGGTGCTCGAGGAGGCGGACGTCGGGAAGCGGCTCGACCTCGTCATGGGCGAGGTCGCCGGGGTCGTCCTCATGCTGTCGAAGGGGCGCGGGCCGAAGGCGTAGCGGCCGGCTGCGTCCTTCGACTCCGCTCAGGACGAACGGACGAGCTAGCCCTGCAGGGACCGGCCGACGCCATAGTACGTGAACCCGGCGGCGCGGGCCTTTGCGGCGTCCCAGACGTTCCGGCCGTCGAGGAGCACGGGCGAGCGCATCGTGGCCTTGAGCCGCGTACGGCTCGGCCGTGAGCTCGACCCCGCGCCCGTCGAAGAGCCTCGAGGCGACCTCGGCCGCGACGGGGTCGTGCGCCTTCACCCGCGCGCCGTTCCCGAGGAGGCCCTCGACGACCGTGATCGCCGGCGCCTCGCGCATGTCGTCGGTCTTCGGCTTGAAGGCGAGGCCCCAGACGCCGATGGTCTTCCCCGCGAGCGAGCCGAAGTGCCTCGTCGCCTTCTCGACGAGCCAGCGCTTCTGCCGCTCGTTCACGCGCTCGACCGCGCGCAGGAGGTCGAAGTCGAGGCCGATGTGGCGCGCCATCGTCATGACGGCGCGGACGTCCTTCGGGAAGCCGGAGCCGCCGAATCCGACCCCAGGGAAGAGGAATGGATGCCCGATCCGCCGGTCCGAGCCGATCCCGCGCCGGACCTGGTCCACGTCGGCGCCGAGCCGCTCGCAGAGCGTCGCCATCTCGTTCATGAAGGAGATGCGGGTCGCGAGCATGGCGTTCGCGGCGTACTTCGTGAGCTCGGCGGAGCGGACGTCCATGAAGAGGACCGGCTGCTCTGCCCGGACGAACGGCGCGTAGAGCTCCGCCATCACGGCGCGGGCGCGGTCCGAGTCGACGCCGACGACCACGCGGTCCGGCCGCATGAAGTCCTCGATCGCAGCCCCCTCCTTCAGGAACTCGGGGTTCGAGACCACGTCGAACGGGTGCTGCGCGGCAGACTTCAGGACCGCGGAGACCTTCTCGGCGGAGCCGACCGGCACGGTGGACTTGTTCACCACCACCGCGTAGCCCGTCATCGAGCGGCCAATCTCGCCCGCGGCGGCGAGGACGTAGGAGAGGTCCGCCTCGCCGGTCTCGCCGGGCGGGGTCCCCACGGCGATGAAGACGACCTCCGCCCCGGCGACCGCCTCAGGGTAGGAGGTCGTGAAGGAGAGCCGGTGATCCTTCACGTTCCGGCGGACGAGCTCCTCGAGCCCCGGCTCGTAGATGGGGATCCCGCCCGCGCGGAGCAGGTCGATCTTCTTCCGGTCCACGTCGAGGCAGCGCACCTCGTGCCCGCTCTCGGCGAAGCAGGTGCCCGTGACGAGGCCGACGTATCCCGTTCCGACGACCGCGATCTTCATGTGAAAACGACCTCCGGAGAGCGTGGAGGCTAGCACGGGTGCCGGGGCGGACGAAGCAGCCGGGCGCGCCGTCCGCGAGGCGGGCGCGCGGGCACCGCTTCCTTGACCGGCTCGTCCGGCGGATGGCAGATTCCGGCGGTGCCGAAGGTCCACTGGGTGTACCCGAGCGGCCCGGAGATCCGGACCCCGTACGCGATCGGCCGCAAGGTCGCCGCGGCGCTGCGGGAGCGCGGACACGAGGTCGTCCAGTGGGACTGGGACGACGATCGCGTGATCGAGCCGG
>JAHWYA010000517.1 GCA_020028115.1 Anaeromyxobacter sp. | reverse complement strand
CGGCGGTCGCCTTCGCCCTCGTCCTCGCGATCGCGGTTCCGGTCGCCCTCTCGATCGTCGCCGACGCGGCGGTGGCCCGCGCCGCGCTCCGGGCCGAGGGGCCCGGCGAGGCCTTCGCGGGCGCGGGGGCGCGCTTCCTAGCGCGCCCCGGCTCGTTCGTGCTGTGCGCGATCGGCTTCGGCGTCGCGGGCACCGTCGCGTCCGGCTTCATCGCGGGCGCGGGCTCGGTCGCGGAGGGCTTCGCGTCCGCGGCGAGCCCGCTCGTGCTCGCGGGGCCCCAGCTCATGGTCGTCATGCTGGGGGCGCTCGTCGCGGCGGCGATCGACCTCGTCCGGCTCGGGACGGTGGCGGCGCTCGCGTGCGGCGAGCAGCGCCGGTGATCGCTCAGCGCCGCAGCCAGCGCCGCAGCGAGATCTTGCGCATCCGTACCGTCGCCACGTGATAGAGCGCCGCGGCCGAGGCGAGCGCGAAGGCGAGGCCGAGGGCGGAGTAGCCGAGCCAGGTGCGGATCCCGGCGGCGAGCACGACGAGCCCGCCCACGGTGAGCCCGGCGGCGAGGACGCCCAGGAACAGCATCACGCCGAGCGCGCGGACGTGGGCCCCCACGCGCTCGAGGTCCTCGGAGTGGACGTTGACGCGAAACTTCCCGCCCTCGAGGTCGACGAGGATCTGGGTGAGCTGCGACGGGACGTCCTCCGCGAGCCCCTGCAGCTTGAGCAGGGTCTTCATGACCGTGGAGGAGGCGTCGCCGGGGTTGAAGCGCGAGAGCAGCAGCTCCTTCGCGTAGGGTAGCCCGACCTCGAGGATGTCGAGCCTCGGGTACAGCCTGCGGATGATCCCCTCGATCGTGATCGAGGCCTTCGCGAGGACCGCGTACTCCTTCGGGATGCGGATCCGATGGCGCACCGCGAGGTCGAGCAGGTCGCGCAGGAGCGTGGCCGTCCGGATCTCGTCGAGCTTCAGCCCGAGGTAGCGGTCGAGGATGTGGCGGATGTCCTCGCGGAACTCGGCGATGGGCGAGTGCGCGTCCGGGACGCCGATCCGGTTCATCACCCGCGCGACGCTCTCGGGATCGCGGAGCGCGACGGCGACGATGAGCGTGACGAGCGCCTCCTGCTGGGCGCGCGCGAGCCGGCCGACGAGCCCGAAGTCGAGGAGGGCGATCCGGTTCCCCGGCAGGACCAGGATGTTCCCGGGGTGCGGGTCGCCGTGGAAGAGCCCGTCCTCGAAGAGCTGGCGGAAGGCGGCCTCGATGACGTTCTTCGCGACGCGCTCGAGGTCGAAGCCGGCCTCGGCGGTCACCTCCGACACCTTCGTCCCCTCGACGAAGTCGAGGGTGAGGACCGTCGCCGACGAGAGCTCCCCGTGGACCCGCGGGATGACGAGGAACTCGCGGCCTCGCGCCGCCTTCTCCATCTCCGTCGCGTTCCGGGCCTCGTTCGAGAAGTCGAGCTCCTCGTGGACCGTCCGGTCGAACTCCTCGATGATCCCGGTCGGCGTGTAGACGCCGGTCTCCTCGACGACCGCCTCGAGGAGGGTCGCGAGGTAGTAGAGGAGGGCGAGATCGGAGTCGATCCGCTCGCGGATCCGCGGCCGCTGCACCTTCACGACCACCCGCTCGCCCGCGTGCGTCGTCGCGAGGTGGACCTGCGCGATGGAGGCGCTCGCGAGCGGCGCCTCGTCGAGCGACCGGAACAGCTCCTCCACCGGCCGTCCGAGGCCGCGCTCGATCTCCGCGCGCACCTCGGCGAGGGAGACCGGCGGGCAGTCGTCCTGCAGCGTCTCCAGCTCCTCCACCCAGTGGGCGGGCAGGAGGTCCGGGCGCGTCGAGAGGAGCTGCCCGAGCTTCGTGAAGGTCGGGCCGAGCTCGGCGAGGAGCGTCCGGAACCGCGCCGCGGTGGCGCGATCCGGCTGCGGCAGCGGCTCCCCCTCGGCGGGCTGCGGCCCGTCGCGGCCGAGGACGTCCTTCAGGCGCGTCTTCGCGAGGTAGGCGCCGAACCCGTGGCGCGCGACCGCCGCCGCGATCTGGCGGAGCCGGTTCAGGTCCTGGAACGCCCGCTCGAACATCGGATCCGCCGACTGTAGCAGGGGCACGGAGCCCCCGCACGAAAGCGGCGTGGTAGAACCCGGGCCTCATGCCGGAGATCGCCCAGACCGCGACCCCGATGATGCGGCAGTACCTCGAGACGAAGGCGAGGTACCCCGACGCGCTGCTGTTCTTCCGGCTCGGCGACTTTTACGAGCTGTTCTTCGAGGACGCCGTGACGGCGTCCGAGGCGCTGCAGATCACGCTCACGGCGCGGTCGAAGGGGGACGACAAGGTCCCGATGTGCGGCGTCCCGCACCACGCCGCGCGCGGGTACGTGGCGAAGCTCCTCGAGAAGGGGTTCAAGGTCGCGATCTGCGACCAGGTCGAGCCGCCCGGGAAGTCGCAGCTCGTCCGCCGCGAGGTGACGCGCGTCGTCACCCCGGGGATGGTGCTCGACGACCAGGTGCTCGACCCGCGCGAGGCGAGCTACCTCGGCGCGATCGCGCCGGGCGAGGGAGGCGCCGGCCTCGCGCTCCTCGACGCGTCGACCGGCGAGCTGCGGGTCGGTGAGGTGCGGAGCGACGCGCGCCTCGTGGACGAGCTGCGCCGGGCGGGCGTCCGCGAGCTCGTCCTCCCCGCCGGCACGGACGGCGCCCGGGCGTCGGCGCTGGAGAAGGCGGTGGGGGTCCCGGCCGCGCGGCGGCCCGACGCCGACTTCGAGCGCCCGGAGGAGCGGCTCCGG
>JAHWYA010000516.1 GCA_020028115.1 Anaeromyxobacter sp. | reverse complement strand
GTCCCGGCGCGGCGCCGGAAGCGGCCCCGGCGCGGCCCCGGGGGCGCTGCCTAAGATCCCGGCACCACGCCCGTTTTCGAGGCAGCGCGCGCCCCCGCTCGCTTTTGACTTCCCGGCGGCGCGGGTGCTACCAACTCGGACGCACGATGCAGGTGCGTTCGGAGACCACGATGACGACGCAGCTCCCCTCTCCTCCTGCCGGCGGCTGGGACGCCGAGCGCAGCCGTCTCACCGAGGAGGTCCTCGCGTTCATCGAGGCCGGCGTCGACGCCGAGGTCCCGGACTTCAACGGGCTGTGCCTCCGCATGGCCACGATGCACTACGCGACGAACAAGATCTTCCGGGAGTTCTGCGACGCGAAGAAGGTGAGGCCCTGGGAGCTCACGCGGTGGCAGGACGTCCCGATGGTCTACAACGACGTCTTCAAGACCCACCTCGTCACGTCGTTCCCGGTGGAGAACGCGGTCCTCGGGTGCCTCACCGGCGGGACGACGAGCCTCACGCAGCGCGGCCGCATCTTCCGCGACGAGGACGGGAAGAAGCTCGTCTTCGGCGCGAACAAGAAGATGACCGGCTCGTACCTCTTCCCCGACTTCGAGGAGGGCAAGCGCTGCCGGATCCTCATCCTCGCGCCGAGCCCGGAGCTCGCGCCGTCGATGGGCATGGCGATCGGGATGGATCAGACCCGCCGCGCCTTCGGGACGGACGACAGCCAGTTCCTGCTCGGGAAGAGCGGCATCGACATCAACGGGCTCCTGAAGGCGCTCCGCGAGTCCGAGGCACGGGGGGTGCCCGTCGCGCTCATCGGCGCGACCTCGGCCTACGTCTACTTCTTCCAGGCGTGCCGCCGGAAGAAGATGTCGTTCAAGCTGCCGAAGGGAAGCCGCATCTGCGACGGCGGCGGCTACCGCGGCCGCTTCGGCAAGGTGAGCCGGCAGGACTACTTCGCGATGGTCGAGGAGATCCTCGGGATCCCGGAGAGCCACTGCGTGAACGTCCTCGGCGAGGCCGAGACGGCGACGAACCTCTTCGACGACGCGCTGCGCCGCCACGTGAAGGGGCTCCCGCCGAGGGAGCGCACGCGCCCGGTCCCGCCGTGGTCGCGGGTCCTCGCGATGCACGTCCACACCCTCGAGCCGCTCCCCGACGGCGAGGTCGGCCTGCTCGCGCACTGGGACCTCGCGAACGTCCCGACCGTGCTCGCGGTCATCACCGACAACCTCGGCTACACGACCGACGGCGGCACCGGCTGCGAGATGGTCGGCCGCGCGAAGATCGAGAACGGCAAGGTCTCGCCGCTGCCCGACGAGAAGCCGATCTCCGCGATGGGCGACTCGGCCATCTTCCGGATGCTCGAGACGTACGTGAACTTCTCGATCGAGCTGAAGATGCTCACGGCGAAGGACCCGAAGGTCGAGCCGTCGATCCACGAGGAGATCGAGGCGCGCCCGGGCTCGGTCGCGTCCTGCCCGCAGGTGGTCGACGAGATCCTCGTCTCGCAGTCGGACGCCGAGGCCGCGAAGCTCCGCGACGCCGCGCTCCAGACGTTCAGGGAGCAGACGGACCGTCCCATCGAGTGGTTCAAGCAGGAGGCCGAGAAGCAGAGCCTCGCGGATCACCCCGCGGGCCTGCAGTCGGAGCAGCCGGGACCGGGACCGATACCCGGCAAGGCCACCGGGAAGTAGCCTTCCGCGCCGGTCAGTCCTTCAGGAGGCCGGCGGCCCTCGCGGCCTGCTCGATCGCCGAGTAGCTCTCGGGCGAGGTCGCGATGAACCGGCTCGCCCGCTGCAGGTCGAGGATCGTCCTGTGCTCGGGGTTCGCCGGGTCGAGCGCGAGGAACGCCTTCCGCAGCGCGTCCACCGTCTTCGGGTCGAGATCGCCCCGGACCGTCCAGTTGTAGTCCTGGTAGTCGGGCGTGGTCTCGAGGACCCGGACCTTCGCGAGGTCCACCTTCTTCTCCTCGACGAGCTTCTGCCAGATCGACTCGTTGAGCACGCCGGCGTCGACCTTCCCGGCCTCCACCCACTTCGCCGTCACGTCGTGCGCGCCGGAGTAGGCGACCCTCGCGAAGTCGCGATCCGGGTCGATCCCCTGCTTCAGGAGGAAGTAGCGCGGCATGAGGTGGCCGGAGGTGGAGCTCACCGCCCCGAAGGCGAACGTCGCGCCCTTCAGGTCCGCGAGCGTCCGGGCCTTCGAGGCCGAGGAGACGATGAACTTCGAGTGGAAGCGCGCGTCCTCCGCGCGCTGGACGATGGGGATGGCGGTCCCGGTGCGGCGGCGCGCCTGCACGAAGGTGAACCCGCCGTACCACACGAGGTCGAGCTTGCCGGCGGCGAGCCCCTCCACCGTCGCGGCGTAGTCCGTGACGGGCACGAACTTCACGTCGAGCCCGGTCGCCTTCCCGAGGTAGACGCCGAGCGGCGCGAACTTCCGCTGCAGCTCGGTCGGGGACTCGTCGGGGATGGCCGAGACCCGGAGCTCCGCGGCGGCGGCGAGGCCGGGGACCACGACGAGCGCGGCGAGGACGAGGGCGGCGAGGCGACGGACGAGGCGCATGCCGCGGTTGTTACCAGATCTCCGCCGCGGCTGCGGGTCCTTCGTGGGACGACTCGGGCACGCCGGCGCGCGCCGCCGGGCCCTCGACGATCCGCCGGCGCACCGCCCCCGAGGCGAGATCGACCGCGGTCACGAGCGCGATCACCGCGAGCACCAGCGTCGCGGTGCGGTGCACGTGGAACAGGCCGAGCGACAGGTGCAGCAGGGTGCCGAGACCG
>JAHWYA010000068.1 GCA_020028115.1 Anaeromyxobacter sp. | reverse complement strand
TGCCGTGGCAGCCGCCGCAGCCGAGCTCGCCGGGCGTCGAGTCCCAGGGCGGCGTCGCGCCGAACGCGGGGCTCTCCTGGCCGGACGAGTGGCAGTAGACGCCCGAGCAGGTGCGGGTCGCGGGGTCGTAGTGCGCGCCCGGCGCGTTCAGCGCGCGCAGCGAGCCGGTCGGCGCGCCCGCGGGGTCGAGCTCGACCTCGGCCGCGGCGCCCGGGCCGGAGTGGGTGTAGTGGCGTTCGACGTCGAGCGGATGGCAGTTGCCGCAGCCGAAGTCGTAGCGGAGCGCGCCCACCGCGCCGGGATCGACGTCCTGGAGCGCGTGGGCGCTCCCGTACACGAGCGCGAGGGGCGACTCGGGGCTCGCGTGCACGACGTGCGCACCCGTCGCAGGCGGTGCGTCGTGGCAGCGCGTGCAGGCGCCCGCCACGGCGGAGACTTGCCGGGGCTCCGCGCAGGCGGAGGCGAGGAGGAGCGCGGTGGCGAGAGCGGCGAGGCGGTGTCCTGTGATCACGGGACAGGAGAATTGCCGCACTCCCGGTTTGCGGTCAACCCGCCGAGGGGTCGAACCGCCGCCGGCCACGCAGGGCGGCGGGCGCGCGCGGCGTCGTCAGGGACGGACGAGCCAGGTGGCGACGCCCGCGGCGAGCGCGAGGAGCGCCATCACGGTCACGCTCGCGCGACGGCGGCGGTGCATCGGGAACTCGGCCTTGGTCGGGTTCCCGCGCGCGTCGGCGATCCGCGTCGCGTGCAGGGTCGAGAGGTCGAGCTTCGAGAGCGCGACCTCCTCGGTGACGAAGCCGCGGTTCGCGAGCAGCGCGACCACCCGCGCGCGCGGGTGGAGGCCGCGCGGCAGCAGCCGCGTCGCGATCCCGTCGAGGGTCCTCGCGAGCGCGGCGGCGCTCCGGAACCGCGCCGAGGGCTTCTTCTGCAGGCACCGCTCGACGGCCCGCGCGACGCGGCGCGGGCAGTCCTTCGCGAGCGAGCGGACGGGCTCGAACCGGCCGCGCGCGATCGACGCGAAGAGCTCCTCCGCGTTCTTGCCCTGGAAGGGCTTCTCGCCGGTGAGGAGCTCGTACAGCGAGACGCCGAGCGCCCAGACGTCGGACATGGGGCCCGCCTCGCCGCCTGCGAGCACCTCCGGCGCCATGTACGAGGGGCTCCCGACGAGCATGCCGACGCGGGTGAGGTCCGAGTCCTCCTCCCCCTTCGCGATGCCGAAGTCCATGAGCTTCACCTCGCCGTCACGCGAGACCATGACGTTCGCGGGCTTCACGTCGCGGTGGAGGAGGGCGTTGAAGTGCACGTAGTCGAGCGCGTCCGCGACGCGGGCTCCCACGAGCGCGACGCAGTCCGCCGGCAGCGCCCCGCCCTTCACGAGGAGCCGCGCGAGGTCGGTCCCGTCGACCAGCTCGGTCACGAGGTACAGGCCGTCGTCCTTCTCGACGAGGTCGTGGACCTGGACGATCGCCTCGTGGCGGAGCCGGGCGTAGGCGCGGCCCTCGCGCCGGAACCGCTCGACGACCTCCTTGGATCGGGCGAGCTTCGTGTCGAGGGCCTTCACGGCCACGGGCCGGTCGAGCCCTTCCTGGAAGGCCTCGTACACGACACCCATGCCGCCGCGTCCGATCTCGCGGACGATCCGGGAGGATCCGACCTTTCTCACCATGCGCCGCCGCAGCATCGCAGGGGCAGGCGGCGGGGCTCAAGGTGGTTGACGCCGGGCGGCGCAGCGGGCCCTCCCCCGGAGGGCCTCATCGCTTGCAAACTCAGGTAGGCGATCTGCTACACTCCGCGGGATTTCGTCGTTCCCTGCGAGCGTTACCGAAAAAGTTCAGCGCGGCCCTGACCTTGCAGGGACCCAACTGCCCTGGATCAATCTTCGCAGGCTTTGCGCCCTTCGCGCAGGTGAGGGCGTGAGGCTTTGCGTCTCTCGAGGAGGCCGTGATGGCTAGGCGGATGGTGACGATGGACGGCAACGAGGCGGTCGCCTCGGTCGCCCACCGGATCAACGAGGTGATCGCGATCTACCCGATCACCCCTTCGTCCAACATGGGCGAGTGGGCCGACGAGTGGTCGGCGAAGGGCAAGAAGAACATCTGGGGCACGGTTCCCAACGTGACCGAGATGCAGTCCGAGGGCGGCGCCGCCGGCGCGGTCCACGGCGCGCTCCAGGCGGGCGCCCTGACGACGACGTTCACCGCGTCGCAGGGCCTCCTCCTCATGATCCCCAACATGTACAAGATCGCGGGCGAGCTGACCGCGATGTGCATGCACGTCTCGGCGCGCACGCTCGCGACGCACGCGCTCTCGATCTTCGGCGACCACTCCGACGTGATGGCGGTGCGGCAGACCGGCTACGGCCTGCTCGCGTCGGCGTCGGTGCAGGAGGCGCACGACTTCGCGGTCATCGCGCAGCGCGCCTCGCTCAAGTCCCGCGTCCCCTTCCTGCACTTCTTCGACGGGTTCCGGACCTCGCACGAGGTCGCGAAGGTCGAGGAGCTCACCGACGACGACCTCCGGCAGATGATCACCGAGGACCTCGTCTCGGCGCACCGCGCCCGCGCCCTCACGCCGGATCGCCCCTCCCTCCGCGGCACCGCGCAGAACCCCGACGCCTTCTTCCAGGCGCGCGAGGCGATCAACGCCTACTACAGCGCCGCCGCCGACCACGTGCAGGAGGCGATGGACGAGTTCGCGAAGATCACCGGCCGCAAGTACCGGCTCTTCGAGTACCACGGCCACCCGCAGGCGGAGCGCGTCGTCGTCGCGATGGGCTCGGGCTGCGAGACCGCGCACGAGACCGTCGACGCCCTCGTGGCGAAGGGCGAGAAGGTGGGCCTCGTGAAGGTCCGGCTCTACCGGCCCTTCGACCTCGGCGCCTTCATGACCTCGCTGCCGCGGTCGGTGCAGCAGATCGCGGTCCTCGACCGCACGAAGGAGCCGGGCGCCCTCGGCGAGCCGCTCTACCAGGACGTCGTGACGGCGCTCCGCGAGGCGGAGCAGGCCCACATCGACCGGTTCCACCACCAGCTCACCGTGATCGGCGGCCGCTACGGGCTCTCCTCGAAGGAGTTCACGCCGGCGATGGTGAAGGCGGTCTACGACGAGCTCGCGAAGCCGCGCCCGAAGCGCCACTTCACGATCGGCATCAACGACGACGTGACCCACACCTCGCTCAAGTGGGACCCGGCGTTCGACACCGAGCCGACGGACGTCGTCCGCGCGCTGTTCTTCGGCCTCGGCGCCGACGGCACCGTCGGCGCGAACAAGAACTCGATCAAGATCATCGGCGAGGACACGCCCAACTACGCGCAGGGCTACTTCGTCTACGACTCGAAGAAGTCGGGCACGCTCACCGTCTCGCACCTGCGCTTCGGGCCCCGCCCGATCCGCTCGGCCTACCTCGTCTCGAAGGCGAGCTTCGTCGCCTGCCACCAGGCGAACTTCGTCGAGAAGTACGAGATGCTCGAGCCGACGGTGCCGGGGGCGACGTTCCTCCTCAACTCGGCCCACTCCAGCGACGTCGTGTGGGACAAGCTCCCGCGCGAGGTCCAGCAGCAGATCCTCGACAAGAAGCTCAAGTTCTACGTGATCGACGCCTACAAGGTCGCGAAGGACACCGGCATGGGGGTGCGCATCAACACCATCATGCAGACCTGCTTCTTCGCCCTCTCCGGCGTGCTCCCGCGCGACGAGGCCATCGGCCACATCAAGAAGACGATCGAGAAGACCTACGCGCGCAAGGGCCCGGAGGTCGTGCAGAAGAACTTCGCCGCCGTGGACCACACCCTCGCCCACCTCTTCGAGGTGAAGACCGAGGGCAGGAAGGTGACGGGCGCGGCGCGCCCGCCGACCGTCTCCGACTCCGCCCCGGACTTCGTGAAGCGCGTCACCGCGCTCATGCTCGCCGGCCACGGCGACCAGCTGCCCGTCTCGGCGTTCCCGCTCGACGGCACCTGGCCGACGGGGACGACGAAGTGGGAGAAGCGCTCGATCGCCCTCGAGATCCCGGTCTGGGAGCCGGCGCTCTGCATCCAGTGCAACAAGTGCGCGCTCATCTGCCCGCACGCGGCGATCCGCCCGAAGTTCTTCGGCCCCGAGGCGCTGAAGGCCGCGCCGAAGGACTTCGTCACGATGGAGTTCAAGTCGCCCGACCAGAAGGGCATGAAGTACGCCCTCCAGGTCGCGCCGGACGACTGCACCGGCTGCTCGCTCTGCGTCGAGATCTGCCCGGCGGAGTCGAAGACGGAGAAGGGCAAGCGCGCCATCAACATGATGGACGTCGTCCCGCTCCGCGAGAAGGAGCGCCGGAACTGGGACTTCTTCCTGAAGCTCCCGGAGGCGGACCGCAAGACGGTGAAGCTCGACGTGAAGGGCACGCAGTTCCTCGAGCCCCTCTTCGAGTTCTCCGGCGCCTGCACCGGCTGCGGCGAGACCCCTTACCTCAAGCTCCTCACCCAGCTCTACGGTGACCGGGCCGTCATCGCGAACGCGACGGGCTGCTCGTCCATCTTCGGCGGCAACCTCCCGACGACGCCGTACACCCAGAACCAGGACGGCCGCGGGCCGGCCTGGGCGAACTCGCTCTTCGAGGACAACGCCGAGTTCGGCCTCGGGATGCGGCTCGCCATCGACACGCAGGCCGAGCACGCGCGGCAGCTCCTCGCGAAGCTCGGCACGCAGCTCGGCGACGGGCTCGTGAAGGAGCTCCTCGAGGCGAGCCAGCTCGACGAGGCCGGGATCGAGAAGCAGCGCGGCCGGGTGAAGCTCCTCAAGGAGAAGCTCGCCACCCTGAAGTCGCACGAGGCGCTCCGGCTGAAGGACGTCGCGGACTACCTCGTCCGCAAGTCCGTCTGGATCGTCGGCGGCGACGGCTGGGCGTACGACATCGGCTACGGCGGCCTCGACCACGTGATCGCGTCGGGGAAGGACGTGAACATCCTCGTCCTCGACACCGAGGTCTACTCGAACACCGGCGGCCAGGCGTCGAAGGCGACGCCGATGGGCGCGGCGGCGAAGTTCGCGATGGCCGGCAAGGCGATGCCGAAGAAGGACCTCGCCATGCTCGCGATGAGCTACGGCCACCCGTACGTGGCGCGGGTCGCGCTCGGCGCCAAGGACGCGCAGACGGTGAACGCGCTCAAGGAGGCCGACAGCTACGGCGGCACCTCGATCGTCATCGCCTACGCGCACTGCATCGCGCACGGGTACGAGATGTCCGAGGCGCTCGGGCAGCAGGAGCGCGCGGTGGACTCCGGGTACTGGCCGCTCTTCCGGTACGACCCGCGCCGGGTCGCCTCGGGCGAGAGCCCGCTCAAGCTCGACAGCCCCGCGCCGAAGATCGACCTCTCCCAGTTCGTCCAGAACGAGACCCGCTTCCGGCAGGTCGAGGCGTCGAACCCCGCGGCGTTCAAGGTGATGATGGAGCAGGCGCAGAAGGACGTGCGCGAGCGCTACGCGCTCTACGAGCAGCTCTCCCGGGCGATGAACCCGGCGAACCTCGTCCCGGGCGCGGGGAATCCGAAGGCGAAGGCCTAGCACCGCGCTGCGAAAACCCGACGCCCGGTCTCCGCGAGGAGGCCGGGCGTCTTCCATGGGTCCGCGCCCGCTACTCGGGCGGCTGGAGCGCGAAGAAGCGCGGGTTCTCGAGCCGGACCGTCGCGACCACGCCCGCGTGATCGCTCGGCCAGCGTCCGCCGAGCGCCTCGAGCGGCGTCGTCCCGATCCGGTGGGCCGACACCGGCGTGATCGCCCCGCGCACGAACACGAGGTCGACGCGCTCGAAGAGCGCCGACGGCGGGCGGAGGTCGGCCGCGAAGCAGCAGGTGTCTCCGACGCCGCCCGCCACGTCGCGGAAGCGGGTCGAGAGGAGCTGGTACGGCGTCGGCACGGGCGGCCTTCCAGGCAGCAGGTACGCCGGGTCCGACGGGTCGGAGTTCAGGTCGCCCGCCACGATCGTCGGCGCCGTGGCGCCGAAGCGGGCGAGGAGCTCGAGCGCCTGCAGCGACTGGAGCGGCCCGAACTCCTTCACCTCGAGGTGGGTCGCGACGAACGTGAAGGGGACGCCCTGGTGCTTCGCGGCGACCTCGACCCACCCGCGCTTCTGGAGCACCGGGATCACGTCCGCGAGGGTGGTCGCGAACGCCGCGTCGAAGCTGCCGCCGCCCGCGGAGCGGACGACGACGTCCTCGTCCGCCAGGATCGCGTCGCGGTCGATCAGGGTGATCTGCACGCCCTGGTCCGGGAACGGCACGGTGAGGGTCGTCTGCTGCTGGGTGGCGACGACGTGGAGGGGATCGCCGGCGAGCGCCGCCTCGAGGGCGGCGAGGAAGTCGAGGTCGAGGAGGACCGGCGAGGTCGCGCCGATCGGCGTGACGACGAACCGGTACACCTCCTCGAGCGCGACGAGGTCGGGCCGCGCGGCGCGCAGCTCGTCCGCGATCGCCGCCATCCGGAGCGGCGGATCGGAGGCGAGGATGTCGGCCCACACCTCGGCCGCGGCGTCGAGCGGAGTCGGCGACACGAACGGCAGGAAGAGGTTCCCGCCCACGTAGAGGTTCCGGGTCATCACGGTGAGCAGCTTGTTGCCGCCCGCGTTCCCCGGGTCGACGGCGCTCGTCGAGACCGCGTCCGCGGCGGTCTCCGGGCCGGAGGAGCCGCAGGACGCGACGAGCGCGGCGGCGAGGGAGAGGAGCGACCTGCGGGCGCTGCGAAGCATGGCGACCCCCTGTGGACGTGAGCGGGGCGGAACGTACTCCGGCCGCGCCCGCCGCAGGCCGCGCCAGCGAGGGTCTCCTCCATGTGGGGAACGGTGCGCGGCGCCCTGCCGGGCGCCCCACGCCCCATGCAGGGTACGCGACCGGAACCCCGCGTTGCCATACAACGCGGGCACGTTCCCGCGGGAGCGCGGGGCGCGAGGGAGAACCGGTGGCTCGGACGGGTAGTGCGGTCGGCGCCAGGCGCGCCGCGGCGGTGATGCTCGCGGCGACGTTCGCCGTGGGGTGCGGAGGCGGCAAGCCCGCCGACCCGAACGCGAAGGCGCCCCCGGCGGATCAGCCGCCCGTCACCCTCTCCGAGGAGAACATCGCGGTCGTGGAGGAGCGGACGCTCTCGTCCGGGCCGGAGATCTCGGGCACGCTCCGCGCGCGCCGCGAGGCGGCGCTCCGCGCCGAGGTGGCGGGAGCGGTCCTTCAGGTCATGGCCGAGACCGGCCAGAAGGTGGCCCCCGGCCAGCTCCTCGCGCGCATCGACGACACCGCGCTCCAGCAGAACCTCCTCGCCGCGCGCTCCGGCGTCTCGGCCGCGAAGAACGCGCTGCAGGTCGCGGAGGCGAACGCGCGGCGCGCGCGGACGCTCACCGAGGCGGGCGCCGTCGCCGAGCAGCAGGCGGAGCAGGCGGAGGCCGCCCTCGAGGGCGCCCGCGCCCAGGCGGCCGACGCCGCGGCCCGCGCGACGCTCGCGGAGGAGCAGGCGGCGAAGGCGCGGGTCCGCGCCCCGTTCGCGGGC
>JAHWYA010000515.1 GCA_020028115.1 Anaeromyxobacter sp. | reverse complement strand
CGCAGCTCGGCGCTGCCCTGCGCCCGCGCCGCTCCGCACGCGGCGAGCGCCGCCGCCACCGCCGCGCCCCACATCGCCGTCCTCGCCGTCATGGCGTCACCTCGCAGCGAGCTCGATCGCGAGGCCCTCCCCGAGCCGCCGGGGCGCGTCGCGCGCACGGGCCTCCGCCCGGAGGGTCCGCCCGTCCACCTCCGCGAGCGCGACCACCGGCGCGCCCGGCGGCAGCTCCGGGACCTCGAGGTCGAACACGCGCCGGCCACCCGCGAGCACCCACCACGCCTCGACCTCGAGCACCACCTGGCGGCCGTCCGCCGCGATCGCGAGGAACGCCACGTGCGAGGGGCGAACGCGAACGGTGCCGGAGTTCTCGAGCACGACCCGGCAGGCCCGTGCGCCCGTGCACCCGACCCGGAGGGCCACCTGGACCGCATCCACGGCGGGCGCGACGAACACCGGCACGAGCACGCGCAGCTCGTCCCCGAGCGGCGAGGCGACGTCGAGCGCGAGCCGGTAGGTCCGCTCCCGCTCCGACGACGGCCGCGTCACGGAGACGCGGAAGCGCCGGGACTCACCCGCGCGCAACGCCGCCCGTCCGGGGAAGGCGAACGCGTCCTCGGAGGCGCCGAGGACCATCGCACCGGTCTCGTCCTGGGACCAGGCGAGCACCGCGGTCCGGACCAGCCGCTCCCCGTCGCCGTCGTTGCGGACGACGACGTCCGCCCAGGGCTGCAGCGCGACGACCTCGAGGATCGCGGGCGTGACGACGAGGCGGGGGCCGGGCGCGGACGCCGAGACCGCGAGGGCCGCGAGCGAGAGGAGCGTGGGGAGCGTGGCGCACATGGCTCACCCCGTCCCGGCGACGCTGTCCGACCCCTCGTCCGGCGCGGCGACGTGGGAGGGGTGCGGGTCGAACGTCGGACGGCCCGGCAGCGCCGCGATCAGCGCCGGAGCGTGGCGCACCACGGCGGCCTCGGTCGTGCCCACGATCTCCTCGACCCCGAGCTCCTTCGGGATCACGGCGTCCGCCCCCGCGTCGCGAAGCGCGGTGATCTCGCGCTCCTCTAGCGTCGCGGAGATGACCACGAGGGCGAGGTCCGTCTCGCCGCCCGCCTGGCGGACCGCGCGGACGAGCGCGTCCCCCGACAGCCCCGGCATGTGGAGATCGGTCACCACGGCGTCGAGCGAGAACAGCTCGTCGGTGATCGCGGAGAGCCCGGCGTGCCCGCTCGCGGCCTCCGTCGCCTCGAAGCCCCGGTCCTCGAACGCGTCCACGAGCATGCGGCGCGTGAGCGCGTCGTCGTCCACCACGAGGACCCGGCGCGGCCGTCCCGGCAGCCGCGCGAGCGCCGCGGCGAGCGCTCCGTCGCGCGGGGCGCCGTTCGAGAACTGCACCCCGATCCCCGCGTCGGTCCGGTGCACGACCGTGCAGGGAACGCCGAGGTCCTCGCCGCCGGGGAGGCGCAGGTGCAGCGTGAGCTGCTCGCCGATCGATCTCGGCCGGGTCGTCCGGACGAAGGCGCCGCCGTGCGAGAGGTTCTCGAGGTAGTCCCGGCGGAACTCCTCGTCGGTCCGGTACTCGACGACCACCTCGTCGGACGCGGACTGCTCGGCGACCCGCACCTCGCCCATCACCCGGTAGCGCGCGCCGGCGCGCGTGCAGCTCGAGGCGCCCTTCGGGCGGCAGTGCGCGGCGAGGAGGCGGTGCACCGCGTGGGACCCGGCTCCGAGCTCGAGCTCGAACCCCGCGCTCGCTCCCGGAGACGCGTCGCCGGCGCGGCGCGCCGAGACGACCGTCGCCACCGCCAAGGCGCGCCCGCGCCTGCCGGCCACGTCCACCGCGAGGTCGAGCAGGTCTCCCGCGGGAGGGCAGAGCGGACTCGGGACCCACAGGCGCTGGGCCTCCGCGTCGTAGGTGAACTCGTTCCACGCGGGCCCGCACGCCTGGAGGGAGAGCATCGGCCGCTCGGGATCCGGTACGCGGTCGCCGGCGCCGACGCCGAGCAGGTGCCGGACCGCGCGGCTCCACTCGGCGGGGGGGACGTCGCACAGCGTCACGTCGCACCGCCCGAAGGCCTCGAGGAACCGCTGCACCTCCGCGGCCGGCATCCGGTCCACCTCGCGGACCCATCCGCCCTCGCGCGCGAACCAGAACGCGAGCCGATCCCGGACGTTCGCCGCGCGATCGCCGTCCGCGATGCGCAGCTCGGCCGCCGCACAGTGGAGGGCTGACCGGCCCCCGAGATCGGCGGAGAGGAGGAGCCCATCCGTCAGCGCCGGCACCAGCCGCAGGAGCCGCTCGGGACCGACCCGGTTCCGCCCAAGTCCGTTCAGCACCGCAGCGAGCTTCATCGTCATGGACGGTCCCCCCGACGAGACCCGTAGCAACTTGCGAGCCGTCCAAAACCATCCATAATGCTGGGTGGTTGACCACCGGACCCGCACCCCGAGCGCGGGTGGACGACCCGCCCGTGCGGGCGCGCGCGCGTGGTACTTCCGGGGGACGACCGAGCGGGTCCTCTCGGAACGGAGTCGCTCCTCGGGCCGGAGGTACCTCTTTCGGGGCACCTTTGCGGGTGCGGACAGGCGGGGCCGGGCGACCGTGACCCAGGGTGCGTCGCCCGCGGCAGACGGGCGCGCGGCGGATCGCGTCCGCCGCACGGGTGTCGCGCGTCCATGGTTTGCCCCTCACGATGCGTGAAGGCATACTCGAAGCTTCAGCGGGGCTCGCGCAACGATGAGCTTGGCATCTCGCGCGCAGGTCCTCGTCGTCGCAGGCTCCG
>JAHWYA010000067.1 GCA_020028115.1 Anaeromyxobacter sp. | reverse complement strand
CCGGTGGCCGCGCTCGCGGCGCTCCCGCGCTCGAGCGACCGCGCTCGGCGCGGAGCGCTCGGGGGGCTCGCGCTGGCGGCAGCCGCGTACGTGGCGGTCACCGCGTGGTCGCACCTCCGGCGGGACCCGGGCGCGAGCGCGCCCGCGCTCCGGACCCTCGCGTGGAGCCGCCTCGACGAGGCGAAGGTCCCGCTCGTCCGCGGCGAGCCGGAGGGCTGCCTCGCCTGTCACGACGAGGTCTCTGGGGTGGAGCCCGCCCACGGGCCGGAGGTCGCCGGGTGCTCCGGCTGTCACCTCGGAGACCCGTTCGCCCCCACCGCGCGGGCCGCGCACGCGGGCATGGTCCTCGTCCCCGGCGAGCTCGCGACGGCCGAGGCGACCTGCGGCGCGTCCGGCTGCCACGGCGACCTCGTCGCGCGGGTGCGCGGCTCGCCGATGGCCACGGTGCGGGGGATGATCGCGGTCGATCGCTGGGCGCTCGGAGAGGCGAGCACGCCCGACGGGAAGGCGACCCCCGCCGACCTCGGCGGGTCGCCCGCCGACCTCCACCTGCGCCAGCTCTGCGTCTCGTGCCACCTCGGCACGCGAAAACCGCGCCCCGGTCCGGTGACCGAGCTGACGCGCGGCGGCGGGTGTGTCGCCTGCCACCTCCGGGAGCCAGAGCGGCGCGACTACGCGCCCGCGAGCGCACGCCGCTTCGCGCACCCGGGCCTCTCCCTGGCGGTGCGCGACGAGTCCTGCTTCGGGTGCCACGCCCGCTCCGCCCGTATCTCGCTCGCGTACGCGGGCTGGTGGGAATCCGGCGTCGGGGAGGAGGAGGCGCGCGCCGCGGCGCCCGGATCCGTCCGGCGGCTCGAGGACGGCCGGTTCGTCTCACGGACGACGCCGGACGTGCACCAGGCGAAGGGGATGTCCTGCGTCGACTGCCACACGGCGCGCGAGGTGATGGGAGACGGCGCGATGCACCTGCACGAGGAGCAGGCGACGCGCGTGCGCTGCGCGACGTGCCACCGCACCGCGCCCGCGGTGACCGTCGCGACGGAGACGCTCGCGGGCGAGGCGCGGGCCGCCGTCCGCGCGCGCTTCGGGGAGACGCCGCCGGCGCGGCTCCTCGTCGAGGATCGCTCCGCCGAGCCGCTCACCGGAGCGTGGCCGCGCGCGGACGGCGTCGTGGTCGTGAAGGGGAAGCTCACGGGGCGCGAGCACGTGTCGAGGCCCCCCGCGCGCGCCTGCGCCGAGCTCCCGGGCCACGCCCGCCTCTCGTGCCAGACCTGTCACTCGCCGTGGGTGACCTCGTGCATCTCCTGCCACACCCAGTGGGACGCCTCCGCGCCCCCGGCGGTCGCCGGCGCGAGCGGCCGCTGGACCGAGTACGAGGGGCCACCGCGCCTCGACGCGCCCGCGCTCGGGCTCCTGCGGCGCGGCGGCGCCGTGACCATCGAGCCCGTCGCCCCCGGGATGATCCTCACCGCGAACGGCCCGGACGTCGCGGTGCCCGCCCCGCTCCCCGAGCGCGCGAGCCCGCTCCTGGGCCCGCGCACGCGCGCGCTCCGCGCCTGGGCGCTCGCGGTCCCGCACACCACGACCCGCGCCGGGCGGTCCTGCGCGTCATGCCACGCCGACCCGTTCACGATCGGCGCCGGCCGCGGGGCGCTCTCGCTCGAGCGCGCGGGCGGCGGGTGGCGCTGGCGGTTCGAGCCGGAGCACGGGCCCGGCGCCGACGGCCTGCCGGAGGATGCGTGGATCGCCTTCCTCACCACCGCCGGCGGCGTCGCGACGCGGCTCGAGCTCTCGCCGCTCGATCCGGACACGCAGCTGCGAACGCTCTCGGTCGGCGCCTGCCTCCCGTGCCACGACCCCGCGACGCCTCGCGGGCGGGCGCTCTACGCGAGGTTCCGCGAGGCGGCCGCCCGTCCCGGGCCGCGCTGCCGCGTGCCGCCGCTCGCGCCGCCGATCCCCGTCGCCCCATAGACGAAGGGCCCCGGCGTCGCCGGGGCCCTTCCGGTCTGCGGCGCGGGGCGCTCTACTTCGAGAGCTTGAGCTTCCCGTTCCGGGCGATCTCCACGTTCGCGTTCAGGAACGCGATCTTCGTGAAGCCCTTGTCCTTGAGGACGTTGTAGACCATCTCGGCCCGGACGCCGGTCGAGCAGTGGACGACGATCCGCTTGTCCTTCGGCAGGTCGCCGGCCCGCTTCTCGATCTCGTCGGCGGAGACGTTCTTCGCGCCCTTTATCATGCCCGCCTTGCACTCGTCGGCGTTCCGGACGTCCATGACCACGGTGTCCGCGGGGATCTTCTTCGCGAGCGCCTGGAACTCGTCCCAGGCGATCTCGCCGGGCTTCGGCTTCGGTGCCCACGCGATCTTCTCGCCGAGCTTGCCCTGCTGGACCGGGAAGGCCGCCTTCTGCCAGGCCTCGAACCCGCCCTCGAGCACCTTCACGCTGGTGAAGCCCTTCGCGACGAGCGCCTCGGCGGCGGCGCGCGCCGCGTCACCGGCGCCCGCGTCGTACACGACGATCGGCGGCTTCTTGTCGGCCGGGGGGAGCGCGAGCGCCGCGACGGCGGCGGCCGGGTCTCCGGCGGGGAGGCTCACCGCGCCCGCGATGAAGCCCTGCTCCGCGTCGGCGGCCGCGCGCGCGTCGAGGAGGACGATCGGCTGCTCCTTCTTGAACCACGCCTCGTCGAGCGACTGCGGCGAGAGCACCGCGAAGCTCACCGCGCTCCACGCCGGCATGCCCTCGCGGTAGACGCGGACGTTCGTGTACCCGAGCGCCTTCGCCTTCTCGGCCGACTTCGGGCTCATCGAGCAGGTCGGGCCGCCGCAGAAGAACACGAGCAGCTTCGCCTTGTCGGCGGGGAGCCGGTCCGTCAGCTTGTCGAACGCGGGGTAGGGGAGGTTCCGGGCCGTCGGGATCGTCCCCTCCTGGAACCTCGGCGCCGGGCGCGAGTCCACGAGCGTGTACTCGCCCTTCTCCGGCCCGAGCGCGACGAGCTTGCGGAGCTCGTCCGTCTGCATGAGCGACTCGGCGGGGACCGCGATCGGCTGCTTCAGGACGACCCGCGTCGCGACCTTGACGCCGTCCTTCTCGGCGAAGGCGATCTTGATCTCGTGCGCCTTCTTCACCTGGCGCAGGAACTCCGCCTTCTCCACCTTCGCGCCGTCCTGCACCTCGAGGGCGGCCGGATCGAACCGGACGACCTCGACCGCGTCGTCGAACCGGATCTGGATCGACTTCGACTTCATGGCGACGGTGTCGAAGAAGCCGCGCAGGCTGCCGGCCTCCGGCTGGTGGCAGTTCAGGCAGATCTTCGCGGACGTGGGCTTCTCCGCCGCGAGCGCGAGGGGCGCCGCGAGCGCGGCTGCAACGGCGACGAGGCTCTTCATGCGGACCATGGTTCTCCTCCTCAGCAGCCTTCGTACTTGATGGGAGCGCGCTTCGCGTCCGTCTTCTTCGCTGCTTGCTTTTCGCCCTTCGGCGCGGGCTTCTTCGCGGCCTTGGCCTCCTGCTGCTTGGCCTTCGGCGCGTCCTCCGCCGGCTTCCCGCCCGCCGGCTCGGCGGCGCTCACGGCGCCCGCGGCGAGTGCCGCGGCGATCGCGGCGATCCAACGCGTCCACATGGTCGTCTCCTCCGTCGGGGCGACCCCGCGCCGCTCCAGCGCGGCCAGCGCTCGCCCGCGACCATGACTAGCACGGCTCGCCGCAGCGCCCGGAGGGGGGGGCCTGCGGCGTGGTGTCGCGGTCCCGCTACATAGCGCGATCGCTACGTGCTCGCGCCGGACCTTTCTGCGGCCCGCGAGGCTGCCGGGGGATCACCGGCGCCCGAGTGCGCGGGCGGCGTGCGGATCGCGCCACTTCTCGAACCCGCAGTGGAGGCAAGCGGCAGCGATGGGGTTCGCGAACCAGAGCGTCCAGTGGAAGCACTTCCCGCAGAACGGGCAGCGGAACGCCGCGAACCGGCCGAGCGCCCACGCCGAAGCCGTCAGCCAGGCCGCGGCGACGGCGTGGGCCGCGCCCTCGTCGCCCATCACGCCCCCGAGCGCCGCGCCGAGGCCGCCCGCCCAGAGGACGAGCCCCACGAGCGCGACGACGAGCGCGAGGAGCCGGGCCCGGTAGTCGAGCCAGACGGGAGCGAGCTTCGGCGGCACGGCCGGGACGATACCCCGGCGAGCGGGCGATCGTGAAACGTGGCCCCCGCCGCCAGCGTCACGGGCCGCGGTAGACCCTCGCGAGGCGGCGGTCGGCCGCGAGGGAAGCGGGCGTCACGAGCACGAGGTCCTTCGGAATCGGCCCGCCCCAGCGGCGTTCCGCGGCGGACTCGATCCCGAGGAGCCGCAGGTCGCCGAGCCGCTCGCGGCGGCCGAGGGAGACCCCGGCCCCGCGCTCGTACGACTTCACGACGAGCTCGGAGCAGTAGATCCGCTCGTCGCCCCAGCCAAACCGCGCGTCGTAGGGCCTCCCGAGGAAGCCCCGCGCCCGCGAGACCGCGGCCTCGCGCTCCGCCTTCGGGATCCCGCGTGGCCGCAGCACGAGGATGTCCCCGCCGCGGCGCGCGCGGCGGCGCCAGGCCGGCCACGGCGTGCGCGTCACCTTTCCGAGCGCCTCGATCACGGCGACGCCGTCCTTGCGCACCTCGACGATGCCCACGTGTGACCACGCGCTGCCGGTCGCCCACTGGATCGCCGCCGACTGGCCCGACGCGGAGGTCTCGAACACGAGGTCGCCCTCCTCGAGGGTGGGCTCCGCCGCGCGTGTCCGGCAGGACACGGAGAGCCCGAGGACGGCGAGCCACACGAGAGCGGAACTGCGCGCCATGGTTCACCTCCGCGACGGTCGGGCGCCGAGAAAGCACGCGGCGTGCCCAGGCGGCCGGGCGAGGAGGCAGGTGCCCGCCCGGCGGCCCCCCGGGCGTCAGGACGCCGGGGCGGGCGGGAATGCGGTGGCCGCCGCCGGCGACTAGCGTTTCAGGTCGGAGGACTCGATGACGACCCGAGCACTCACGGGCCCCTGGCCCGAGCTCCCGCTGGCGCCGTGGCGCGGGACGCGGGACGCGCTTCACCTGTGGACGCAGATGCTCGGGAAGACGCTGCTCGCGCTCTGCCCTCCGCAGAACCACTGGTGGCACACGGCGCTCCGCGTCTCGGCGCGGGGGCTCGCGAGCCCCTCGCCCGCGATCGACGGCGACCTGGCGCTCGAGCTCGAGCTGGATCTCGTCGAGCACGTGCTCACCGCGCGGACGCGCGACCGCGAGTCGTCCATGCCGCTCGAGCCCTGCTCGGTGCACGCGTTCTTCGGGCGGTACCTGGCGCTGCTCCGCGCGATCGGGGTCGACGTCCGGCTCTGGACGACGCCGGTCGAGCTGCCGGACCCGGTGCCGTTCGAGCAGGACGACGTGCCGCGGCCGTACGATCCCGCCGCGGCGCACCGGTTGTGGCAGGTGCTGCGGCGGTGCGACGCCGCGCTGCGCGGGCTCGCGGGGGGGTTCGTCGGAAAGCAGAGCCCCGTGCACTTCTTCTGGGGCTCGTTCGATCTCGCCGCGACCCGGTTCTCGGGCCGGCGGGCGCCGGAGCGGCCCGGCGCGGACCCCGTGACGCGCGAGGCCTACTCGCACGAGGTGATCTCGTTCGGCTTCTGGCCCGGCGGCGTCACGCCGGGCGGCGTCGCGGTGGACGAGCCGGTCCTGTACGCGTACGCCGCGCCGGAGCCGGAGGGGTTCCGCGACGCGGAGGTGCCGCTCCCGGCGCGCTATGACGGCCGGCTCGGCGAGTTCGTCCTGCCGTACGCGGCGATCCGCGCCGCGCCCGACCCCGCCGCGGAGATCCGGCGGTTCTGCGAGGCGGTGTACGAGGCGGGCGCGACGCTCGGGGGCTGGGACGTCGACGCCCTGGAGCGCCGTGCGCCGGTGGAGCCGCGCGGCGGCGCCGAGCACCCCGGCGTCCACCCGACGAGTCACTGACCGCGAGCGAGGAGGAGGACCCCGAGCATGTGCGAGCACCTCGAACGATTCCAGCGGCCACGGCGCCAGCCGGTGGCGCCCTCCTCCTTCGGGTGCGAGGAGTGCCTCGAGGCGGGAGACGAGTGGGTGCACCTGCGGCTCTGCATGACGTGCGGCCACGTCGGCTGCTGCGACGACTCCCCGAACCGCCACGCCACGCGCCACTTCCACGAGACGCGCCACGAGGTCATCAAGTCGTTCGAGCCCGGCGAGGAGTGGGCGTGGTGCTTCGTCGACGAGCAGATGGTGGAGGAGATCCCCTCGTTCCGGGCCGAGTCTCCGTCCAGGCATTACTACCCGCGTCCGCCGGGCTACCCGCGTCCGCCCGGGGCGGGGAGCGAGCCCCGGTGACCGGACCGCGTGCTCAGCGCGCGACGTTCACGACGAGCCGCCCGCGGACCTTGCCGGCGAGGATGTCGGCGGCCGCCGGGATGGCGCCGGCGAGCGTGATCTCCTGCGTCATCGCCTCGAGCTTCGCCGGGTCGAGGTCGCGCGCGAGCCGCGACCACGCCTCGAGCCGGAGCGGCCTCGGGGCCATGACGCTGTCGATCCCGTAGAGCGTGACGGCGCGCAGGATGAACGGCGCGACGCTCGCGGGCAGGTCCATCCCCTGCGCGAGCCCGCAGGCGGCGACCGCGCCGCGGTACCGCGTCGTCGCGCAGACGTTCGCGAGGGTGTGGCTCCCGACGGAGTCGACGGCGCCCGCCCAGCGCTCCTTCCCGAGCGGCTTCCCGGGCGCGGAGAGCTGCGCGCGGTCGATCACCTCCGCGGCGCCCAGCGAGCGGAGGTAGTCCGACTCCGCCGCGCGCCCGGTCGAGGCGATGACCCGGTGCCCGAGCTTCGAGAGCAGCGCGACGGCGACGCTCCCCACCCCGCCGCTCGCGCCGGTGACGAGCACCTCGCCGTCGCCCGGGCGGACGCCGTGCTTCTCGAGGGCGAGCACGCACAGCATCGCGGTATAGCCGGCGGTCCCGATCGCCATCGCCCGCCGAGTCGTGAGCGGCGCCGGCAGCGGCACGAGCCACCCGCCCTTCACGCGCGCGCGCTGCGCGAGCCCGCCGAAGTGCCCCTCGCCGACGCCCCAGCCGTTCAGGACGACGTGGTCGCCCGGCTTCCACTCGGGATCGCCGCTCGCCTCCACGGTCCCGGCGAGATCGATGCCCGGGACCATCGGGTACTTCCGGATCACCGGCGCCTTGCCGGTGATCGCGAGGCCGTCCTTGTAGTTGACGGTCGAGTACTCGACGCGGACGGTCACGTCGCCTTCGGGCAGCTGCGCCTCGTCGAGCGCCGTGACCTGCGCGTCGTGGCCGCCCGACTCCGTCTTCCTGATGACGATCGCCTGGAACATGGGCTCTCCCGTGGGCGGCCATTCCACCCCTTCGCCCGCGCTCCGTCCAGCCCGAACCTCCGAGCGCTGCCCGGAGATCGCGCTCCGGTTGCCCGACGGGCGGGCACCTGCACGGTTCGCGGTCACGCGGCCGGGATGCGACGGGGCGCCATGCTCAATATGAGGACAACTGCGTCTAAATCGGGCA
>JAHWYA010000514.1 GCA_020028115.1 Anaeromyxobacter sp. | reverse complement strand
CGTGGTGGGCCGCTGCTCGCCCGCGATCGTGAACGCCGCCTGCGAGGTCGCGTGGCTCGACGTGCCGCCGCGGCCGGGGAGGTGGCACGAGGCGCACAGGGCGGAGCTCCCGCTCGGCTTCACGAGGAACTTCCCGAGGTCGGGGTCGCCCCACTCGGCGTGCGGGTCGTGGCACGAGGTGCACTGGACCGAGCCGGAGCGGTCGAGCTTGACGCGGTCGCCGTCGCGCGGCGCCGCGATCCCTCTCCCCGGCGTGGGACGGAAGGAGACGGGGTGCGTGCCGCGCAGGTCGGTGCCGAGGTTCGACCGGTGGCCCGGAGGGATCGCGCCCTCGCCGCCCGCCATCTGGATCTTGCGCGTCCTCGTCCGGCCCGGGGCGATCGTCCCGTCGTGGCAGGAGAGGCAGATCCGGCTCGCGCCGCTCGGCGTCCCCGCCGGCGTCGACATCGTGCTGCTCTCGTAGGCGCGGTGGTTCGCGCCGACGTCGGGCCGGTTCGAGAGGGCGGCGCCGCTCCGGTGGGACACGTGGCAGAAGACGCAGGGGTTGTCCTCGGACACGGCGCGGTACGCGCCCGGTCCGGTGGACGAGAGGTCGTGCTTCGAGCCCGCGACCCGGCCCGCGCCGGCCGCGGCGGCGGACGGGACGAGGAGCGCGATCGCGAGGAGGAGCGTCTTCATGGAGGTCAGATCCGCGAGCCGATCGCGCGGGAGACCCGCACGAAGAAGGTGTTCTGGGTGACGGACGCCCTCCCGTCCTCGGTGCGCGTGAGCCGCTCGTCGAGGGTCAGCTCGAACGCGCCGTACCGGTAGGCGAGCCCCGCGGTGCCCTCGCGGATCGCGAGGTCGGGCTGGCCGGGCAGGAAGGTGTGCGAGAACGTCCCGCCGGCGCGCGCGGTGAGCCCCGACACGAGGTTCACGCTCGCGCCGCCGCTCGCGCTGGTGGACTGCGTCGAGAGCCCGATCGGCAGGACGATCCCGTCGCCCACGAACGCGCCCGTCCCGGGGAGGACGCCGCTCGAGACGGTCCCCTGCAAGAAGACCGAGTACCTGCGCCAGGCGTAGTTGCCGAGGAGCGAGAACGACCGGGTCGCCTCGTCGCCGAGGACCTGGTTCCAGCCACGCCGCGCGAGGAGCGTCGCCTGCAGGTTGAACCGCCCGGTGCCCGCCGCGCCGCCGAGGGTCGCGCTGCCCTGCTGGTCGAGCGCCCACCCCGGCAGGCCGAAGAGGTCGCTGCCGTAGCTCACCTCGTACTGGGCGCCGAGCTGGTGCGATCGCCACGGCCCGTTCGCGCGCACCCGCGCCACTCCCCCGTGACCCCAGCGCGGGCGCGCCCCCTCCACGGCGAGGACGCCCGCGCGCGGCCCCGCGGAGAGCTCCAGGAGCGAGCTCTCGCGGACCCCGGGGTCGAGCTTCCGGTCCGTGACGATCGCGCGGCGCCAGAAGAGCTCCGGACCCACCGTCGCTCCGCGGGAGCGCAGCGAGCCGGCGGTGGAGTGCTGCTCGGTCGCGGAGACGTCGGCGATCGCGCGGAGGAAGGCGTGGGGACCGCCCAGCCGGAAGTCCTGGTTGTACCGGAGCGAGTTCGCCGACGACTCGGCGGAGGTCGTCGCCTCGGTCCGCGAGCGCTGGTCCGAGTAGGCGACGCTGGTGGACTCGCCTGGCGCGCGCCCGAGCCGCAGCGTCGCCCGGAACGTGTTCGTGTCGAGGGCGAAGCGGCCGAGGCCGGACGCCGTCGGGATCCGCCGGTAATACCGGTCGACGACCACGAGATCCTTGTCCGGGCCGAAGAAGACGCTCCCGGTGAAGTCCGCCTCGTGGCTGTCGAACTGATCGGCGACCCAGGTGCCGTCGCTGCGCTCGCCGCGGTACGACGCGCCGATGCCGAAGGCGCCCGAGGTCGAGTGGCTGATGCGGGCGCTGAACGAGTCACCGGTCCGGGTGTGCGGGGGGGCGGGGGCGATCAGCTCGTCGTACTCGGTGTGCGCGTACCCGAGATCCACGCCCGGGGTGCCGGCGCCCGCGAGCCGGAGCGTGCCGCCCCAGGTGTCGGTCACGCGGTCGCCGACGATCTGCTGCGCGAGCGACGACTCGAACCGCCCGTCGCTCCGGCGGGCGAAGACGGTGAGCCCGACCGGGCTCTGCCGGTGCTGGAGGACCGACGCGTCGACGCTGTAGGTGAGGGTGTCCGCGAGCGCGGTCCGCCGGCCGTTCAGCTCGGTCGTGGTGCGGCGGTAGTCGACCGACCCCCCGTACCCGAAGATCCCCGGGCCCCCGATGTCGCCGCGGAGGTCGAGCCGCAGGTCCACGTCGAGCCGGGGCTGCGTCATCTTCGGCGCAGGCGCGGCCCAGGTGTCGTTCTGGTTGTAGAGGAGCCCGACCCGCGCCACCCAGTCGAACGCGGACGCCGTGCCCGGCACGAGGAGCGCGAGGAGCGGCCAGGCCGCGAGCCGGAGGGCGCGCCCGGTCACGGCGTCCCCCCGCCCATCGTGCCGCCGTCGCGGAGCGCCGAGATCACGACGTCCACGCCCTGGGCGCCGGGGCGCATGGTGACCCGGGTGATGACCTGGCCGGCGGGCACCGGGCCCGCCGTCACGATGCGCGCCTTGAGGTCCGCGACGCGGCGCTGGGCCTCCGCCATGAAGCTCGGATCCTTCGCGCGCGCCCAGACGAGCACGGAGCAGCCCTCGCGCGCCGCGACCCGGGCGAGGTCGTCGATCGCCTGGCGGTCGAGGTCGGAGAGCGACGTCGCCGCGCTCGGGAACGACACGACCGTCGCGGCGGCGACC
>JAHWYA010000066.1 GCA_020028115.1 Anaeromyxobacter sp. | reverse complement strand
GGCACCTCGCGCATCCGGACCGCGCCCATCCGGGAGACACCGAGGAGCAGGCCGCGCACGCCGTCGACCGCGCGCTGGTTCCGCTCCGCGACGAGCCGGGCGACGGCGGTCGCCCCGCCCGACGCCTGCGCGACGAGCACGCCGCGCTGCTCGCGCGCGGACGCGACGAAGATCGCGACGGTCGGGACGACCGCCACGAGCACCAGCGCGAGGAGCCTGACCCGTAGGCTCGCGAGCAGTTTCGTCTCCCGCATCCCCCGCCGGGTACCCTCGCCCGATTTGGGCGGGAGCGCAATTCCCGGGGACGCGGGATGCGGCGAGATGACGCGGCAGCAACCGGTTGAAAAGAAAGGAGACCGCTACGCCAGCACGACGAGCAGGTCCTCCTTCTCGACCTTGTCGCCCTCCTTGTACTTCACCTCGGCGATCTTGCAGTCCGCCTTGGCCTTCACGTTCGTCTCCATCTTCATCGCCTCGGTCACGACGAGGACCGCGCCCGCCTTCACCTCGTCCCCCGGCTTCACGTTCACCTTGAGGATCTTGCCGGGCATCGGCGCTGCGACGTGCGACGGGTTGCCGCGGTCCGCCTTCACGCGCTGGACGCCGGCCTGACCGGCCGCCTGGTCACGGACCGTGATCGTCCGCGCCTCCCCGTTCAGCTCGAAGATGAGGTCGCGCGTGCCGTCCTTCTCTAGCTTGCTCACCGCGACGAGCCGGACGATCAGCATCTTCCCGGGCTCGATCTCGATGGTGGTCTCCTGCCCCGGCTCGAGCCCGTACAGGAAGACGGGCGTCGGGATGACCGAGGTGTCGGAGTACTCGTCCCGGTGGCGGACGAGCTCCGGGAAGACGTTCGGGTAGAGCAGCCACGACACGAGCGCCTTGTCGTCGACGTAGCCGCCGATCTTCTGCGCCGCCTTCTGCCGCTCGGCCTCGAGGTCGGCGGGCTCGAGGAGCTCGCCCGGCCGGCGCGTGATGGGCTCCTGATCCTTCAGGATCACCTTCCGGAGCTTCTCCGGGAACCCGCCGTGGAGCTGCCCGAGCATGCCCTTCGCGAGGCCGATCACGGACTCGGGGAAGGCGAGGTCCTTGCCCTTCTCGGTGAAGAGGTCCTCGGGCTCGAGGCCGTTCTTCACGAGGAACATGGCCATGTCGCCGACCACCTTCGACGACGGCGTCACCTTCACGACGTCGCCGAAGAGGAGGTTCACCTTCCGGTACATGTCCTTGCACTCCTCCCACTGGTCGAGGAGGCCGAGCCCCGAAACCTGGGGCTTGTAGTTGGAGTACTGGCCACCGGGGATCTCGTGCCGGTAGACCTCGGCCGTGCCGCTCTTCAGGCCCGACTCGAAGGGCGCGTACCACTCGCGCACCGTCTCCCAGTAGTTCGCGAGGAGCTGGAGCCCGTCCTGATCGAGCTTCGGGTCCCACTCCGACCCCGCGAGCACCGCCGCGAGGGAGTTCAGGTTCGGCTGCGCGGTGAGCCCCGAGAGCGACGAGAGCGCCGCGTCGACGACGTCCACCCCGGCCCGCGCCGCCTCCAGGATCGTCGCCGCGGAGACGCCGGAGGTGTCGTGGGTGTGGAGGTGGATGGGGATCCCCACCGCCTCCTTGAGCGCGCGGACGAGCTTCGCCGCCGCGAAGGGCTTGAGGAGCCCCGCCATGTCCTTGATGGCGAGGAAGTGCGCCCCCATCCGCTCGAGCTCCTTCGCGAGCTTCACGTAGTAGTCGAGCGGGTACTTGTCCCGCTTCGGATCGGTGACGTCGCCCGTGTAGCAGACGGAGGCCTCGAGCACCTTCCCGTGCTTGCGCACCGCCTCGCAGGCGACGGTCATGCCCTTCGTCCAGTTGAGCGCGTCGAACACCCGGAAGACGTCCACGCCGCTCTTCGCGGCCTCCTCGACGAACCGCTCGACGACGTTGTCGGGGTAGTTCGTGTAGCCGACCGCGTTCGAGCCGCGGAGCAGCATCTGGAAGAGGACGTTCGGGACCGCGCGGCGGAGGTTGTGCAGCCGCTCCCAGGGGTCCTCCTTGAGGAACCGCATCGAGACGTCGAACGTCGCGCCGCCCCAGCACTCGAGCGAGAAGAGGCCGGCGGCGAGGTGGCTCGTCGCCGGCGCGATCCGCAGGAGGTCGTGGGTGCGGACGCGCGTCGCGAGGAGCGACTGGTGCGCGTCGCGCCAGGTCGTGTCGGTGAAGAGGAGCCGCTTCTCTGCGAGCACCCACTTCGCGAGCCCCTCCGGCCCGCGCTCGAGGAGGAGGTCGCGCGTCCCCTTCGGCCGCGGCTGCGTGAGGTCCACCTTCGGCAGGCGCGGCTCGCGCAGCTCCGAGCTGCGGAGCGGCTTCGTCACGCCCGGCGAGCCGTTGACGATGACCTCCCCGAGGAACTTGAGGACCTTCGTGCCGCGGTCCTTCTTCACCGCCGCGCGGAGCAGCTCGGGGTGGCCCTCGATGAAGGACGTGTCGCAGGTCCCGGCGAGGAACCCGGGGTGGCGCATCACGTTCTCGAGGAACGAGATGTTCGTCTTCACGCCGCGTACGCGGAACTCCTGGAGGCCGCGGTCCATGATGTGGGCCGCGGCCCCGAACGAGAGCCCCCACGTCGTCATCTTCACGAGGAGCGAGTCGTAGTGCGGGGTGATGACCGCGCCGCCGTAGGCGGAGCCCGCGTCGAGCCGGACGCCGAAGCCGCCCGGCGAGCGGTACGCCTGCAGGACGCCGAAGTCCGGGGCGAACCCGTTCTGCGGGTCCTCGGTCGTGATCCGGCACTGGATGGCGTAGCCACGCATCTGCACGTCGGCCTGGCTCGCGATGCCGATCTCCGGATCCGACAGCTTCTTGCCCTGCGCCACGAGCAGCTGGCCCATCACGAGGTTCCGGCCGGTGATCGCCTCGGTGACCGTGTGCTCCACCTGGATCCGGGGGTTCACCTCGATGAAGAAGTGGCGCCCCTCCTGGTCGACCAGGAACTCGACCGTGCCGGCGTTCCGGTACGAGACGCTCCGCGCGATCTTCAGGGCGTCCTCGCAGATCGCCTCGCGCTGCGCGGAGGTGAGCGCGAGCGACGGCGCGAACTCCACGACCTTCTGGTGGCGCCGCTGGATCGAGCAGTCGCGCTCGAAGAGGTGGACGAGGTTCCCGTGGTGGTCGCCGAGGACCTGCACCTCGATGTGCTTCGGGCGCTCGATGTACCGCTCGAGGAACACGGCGGGGTTGCCGAACGCCGCGCGCGCCTCGCTGCGCGCCGAGACCAGCCCGTCGACGAGCTCGCGCTGGCTCCGCGCGACGCGCATGCCGCGGCCGCCGCCGCCCGCGCTCGCCTTGATGATGATGGGGTACCCGTGCTGCCGCGCGAACACGAGCGCCTCCTCGTCGTGGAGGATCGGCTCGGGCGTCCCGGGCACGATGGGGACGCCCGCCGCGGCCGCCGCCTTGCGCCCGGCGACCTTGTCGCCGAGCTTTCGCTGCATCTCGGCGGTCGGACCGACGAAGACGATCCCCGCGCGCTCGCACGCCTCCGAGAAGTCCGGGTTCTCGGAGAGGAAGCCGTAGCCGGGGTGGATCGCGTCCACCTCGAGCCGCTTCGCGAGCGAGACGATCTCGTCGATGCCGAGGTAGGCGTCGATGGGCGCCTTCCCCTTGCCGACGAGGTACGCCTCGTCCGCCTTGTAGCGGTGCAGCGAGAGGCGGTCCTCCTCCGAGTAGATGGCGACGGTCTGGATCCCGAGCTCGGTGCAGGCGCGGAAGATCCGGATGGCGATCTCGCCGCGGTTCGCGGCCAGGACTCGCTTGAACGGGACGGGCATGGGCGGCTCCGAGAGACGAACGTTCGGCCCCGCCGGCGGGCCGGCGGATCCGGGGTCTAAGGTCGTTCGCTGCTGGCCGCCCTTCGCCCGCGGACGCGGGCGTCGGAAGCGAGGATCGGGTCGGGCTGTTGCTCGGCTCGGTCCAGCGCGATGAGGCGGGCGCATTGGAGCACGACGGCCCCCCCGGCGTCGAGGGGCACGGACGAGGGCCCGCCGCCGGGCGACGCCGGGGCGCGTCAGCGCGGACGGGCCGCGAGGTACTGGCCGAGCTCCCGGTCGACCCCGCCGATGTGCCTGCGGAGCCAGTCGGAGAGCCAGTTGTGGATCGTGAGGGCGACGAGCGCGGTCGGTCCGGTCCGGCCGAAGTCCCTCACCATCGCGGCGAAGTCGTCGCGGAACCGCCGGTGGTCGGCGGCGTGGGCCTCGAGGCCGGGGAAGCGCGCCGCGCGCATGAGCGCCTCCTCCGCCTCGAAGTGGTGGGCGACGTACTCGTCGAGGTAGGCGAGCAGCGGGAGGACCTCGCCGCGGTCCCCCAGGCGCAGGGCCACGATGAGCCGCTCCGCCCGGCGGAAGAGCTCCTGGTGCTGCTCGTCTACGGCGGCGACCCCGACCGAGAGGGCGGGGGTCCACTGGAGCGCGGCGCCCACCTCCCAAACGAACCACGCCCGGACGGTGAGTGCAAGTCTTCAGCGGCCCCGCAGGAAGCGGGCGAGGCCGAGGTCGACCCCCATGATGTGCGCCCGCAGCCAGTCGGAGATCCAGGTGCGGGTCTTCACGGCGACCCCGGTGGTGGCCCCGTTCACCTCGTACAGGACGCGGAGCTCCGCGAGCTCGCGCACGAAGCGGGCGTGCGCCGCCGCGTGGACGTTCGCGCCGGGGTAGTGCGCCTCGGCCATCACGCGCTCCTCGGCGGCGAAGTGGCGCGCCGCGTACTCCACGAGGAAGCCGAACAGGTCACCGATCTCGGCGGACCGGCCCGACTCCATCGCGTCGACGAGCGCCGCGTACCTCCGGAAGATCTCCTGGTGCTGCCCGTCGATCTCCGCGTGCCCGAGCGCGAGCGCTGGGTCCCACTCGACCACCATCCCGGTACCGCTCCCCTTTCCCCCGGACGGAGCATCCTCCGGGGCGGCACCGGGCGGTAGTCCCCGGAGCCAACGACGCGGCGTTCGCATCCAAGGAGGCGGATCTGCTATGGTCCCGCCGATGCCGCCCGGACCGGTCCACATCGGCGAGGCCGCGGCTCCACCCAGATGAGCGACCGTCCGACCTCGCGCGAGATCCCGTTCAACTACACCTCTGCGGACGACCGGCAGGCCATCGCGCTCCTGCTGGGCCCCGCGGTCTGGCAGAAGCTCGAGGAGCTCCGGACGCGGCGCGTCACCGGCCGCAGCGCGCGGCTCCTGGCCCGGTTCTTCGGCGAGCTCCTCATCCACCGCCGGAACCCCTTCCTCTTCCAGGAGCTCGTCGACTCCGCCCCCCGGCGCCGCCGGTTCTTCGAGAACATCGAGAAGGACCTCGGCCTCGTGCAGCGGAACGCCAATGGCGAGCCGCGCGTCCTCGAGGTCCTGTCGGAGTGCCGCCGCCTGCTCGAGGAGTTCGAGGCGGAGGTCGCCGGGGCGCCGGACCTGCGCCGCAGGATGGTGCGGGAGCTCGGCGCGGTCGTGGGGAAGGACAACGTCCTCTTCGACCCGTTCACGATCGTCTCGCACGCGACCGACGCGACCGACTGGCGGCTCCACCTCCCCGTCGCCGTGGCGATGCCGGACGACGAGGCGCAGGTGGCGCCGCTCCTCGCCGCGATCGGACGCCTCGGCCTGAAGGCCATCCCGCGCGGCGCCGGGACGGGGCTCACCGGCGGCGCGGTCCCGCTCCGGGCGGGCTGCGTCGTCGTGAACACCGAGAAGCTGAACCGGATCCGCGGCACCAGCGAGCGCGCCTTCCGGCTCGCGGGCGGCGGCGAGGCGCGGGCGATCGTGCTCGAGCTCGAGGCTGGCGTCGTCACCGAGCGCGCGATGGAGCACGCGGACGAGCGCGGGCTCGTCTTCGCGACGGATCCCACGAGCGCCTGGGCGTGCACGATCGGCGGGAACATCGCCGAGAACGCCGGCGGCAAGGACTGCGTCCTCTACGGGACCTGCATCGACAACCTCGTCTCCTGGCGGATGGCGATGCCGTCGGGGAAGCGCTGGGAGATCCGGCGCGCCGATCACCAGCTCCGGAAGATCCTCCCGGACGACACCGTCACGTTCGACGTCGTGGACGAGCACGGGGCGGCGTTGAAGCGCATCGCGCTGCGTGGCGCCGAGATCCGCAAGAAGGGGCTCTGGAAGGACATCACGAACAAGGCCCTCGGCGGCGTCCCCGGCCTCCAGAAGGAGGGGACGGACGGCGTCATCACCTCCGCCGAGTTCATCCTCTACCCGGAGCACGAGGCCAAGCGGACCCTCTGCCTCGAGTTCTTCGGACCGGACTTCGACGAGGCGTCGCGGGTCATCCTCGAGCTCGCCCGGGCGTTCCCGTTCCCGAACGAGGGGCACGAGGCGCTCTCCGCGCTCGAGCACTTCGACGACGAGTACGTCCGCGCCATCCAGTACAAGGTGAAGGCGGCGCGGGCGGAGACGCCGAAGGCGGTGCTCCTCGTCGACGTGGTCGGCCACGACCCGGAGGACGTCGCCCGCGGCGTGGCGAAGGTCCGGGCGATCCTCGCCGCGCACCCGAACACGCTCGTCTTCGAGGCGCGCGACGCGGCCGAGGGCAAGCGGTTCTGGGCCGACCGCAAGAAGCTCGGCGCCATCGCCCGGCGGACGAACGCCTTCAAGATGAACGAGGACGTGGTCCTCCCGCTCGAGGCCCTCGCGGAGTTCGCCCGCTACGTCGAGGGGATCAACGTCGAGGAGGAGCGGTTCTCGCAGACGCGCTTCGTCGAGCGTGCCCAGGAGATCCTGCGCCGCGCGACGCCGCCCGCCGGCGACCCGGAGTGGCTCGCGGCCAAGATCCCGGCGGCCCTCGAGCGCTTCGACCGCGCCCGGGACGCCATCGCCCGGTCCGGCGAGCGCGACCTCCGCTCGCTCGCCACGCTCCGGGCGCTGCACCGCGAGGTCTCGCAGCTCGTCCGCGGCTACCCCGAGATCTCGAAGGCGCTCGAGCAGGCGCACCAGGAGATCCGCGCCCGCCTCATCGTCCTCGCGACCCACATGCACGCGGGCGACGGCAACGTGCACGTGAACGTCCCGGTCCTCTCGAATGACCGGCCCATGCTCCAGCGCGCCGAGCAGGTGATCGACCGGGTGATGGAGCGGGTCGTCTCGCTCGGCGGCGTCGTCTCGGGCGAGCACGGCATCGGCGTCACCAAGCTCAAGTACCTCGAGCCGGAGCGGATCGCGGAGCTGTCCGCGCACCGCCGCGAGGTCGACCCGGGCGGGCTCATGAACCCGGGGAAGCTCGAGGACCTCTCGGTCCTCGACCAGATCTTCACGCCCTCCTTCAACCTGCTCGAGCTCGAGGCCCGGATCCTCCAGCACGGGCAGCTCGAGGAGCTCGCCCGGTCGATCGCGCACTGCGTCCGCTGCGGGAAGTGCAAGCCGGACTGCTGCGTCTACCACACGGCCCGCGGGATGTTCTTCCACCCGCGCAACAAGAACCTCGCGATCGGGTCGCTCATCGAGGCGCTCCTGTACGACGCGCAGCGCGAGCGCTCGACCCGCTTCGAGCTCCTGCGCTGGCTCGAGGACGTCGCGGACCACTGCACCATCTGCCACAAG
>JAHWYA010000513.1 GCA_020028115.1 Anaeromyxobacter sp. | reverse complement strand
TCGAGAGGTCGTGGGCGATGAAGAGGAGCGTGAGCCCCATCGTCGACTTGAGGTCCGCGAGCAGGTTCACGACCTGCGCCTGCACCGAGACGTCGAGCGCCGAGATGGGCTCGTCGCAGACGACGAGCTCCGGCTCGAGCGCGAGCGCGCGGGCGATCCCGATGCGCTGGCGCTGGCCGCCGGAGAACTCGTGCGGGTAGCGCGACATGTGGTCGGGGGAGAGCCCGACGCGCTCGAGCCACGCGCCGACGCGGTCCGGCACCTCGGAGCGCCTCCACATGCCGTGGATGAGCGGGCCCTCGGCGACGATCTCGCGGAGCGTCATGCGCTCGTTGAGCGACGACGACGGGTCCTGGAAGATCATCTGGATCTTGCGCGCCCAGCGGCGAAAGTCGGCCGCGCGGTAGCTCGCCGGCAGGACCTCGCCGCGGTAGACGACCTCGCCGGCCGTCTTGTCCCAGAGGCCGACGATGGTCCGGCCGAGCGTCGACTTCCCGCACCCGGACTCGCCGACGAGGCCGAGCACCTCTCGCTCGGCGAGGGCGAGGCTCACCCCGTCCACCGCCTGGAGCACGCGCCCGTGGCCGAGGTCGAAGTGCTTCGAGACGGCGCGCACGTCGAGGAGCGGGGTGGTCACGCGGGCGTCCCCCCGCGCATCTCCGCGCCCTGGAAGAGCCGCGCGGGACGCCGCGCCGCCGCCGCCTCGTGGTGGAGCCAGCACCGCGCCGCGTGGCCGGCCTGCACCGGCCAGAGCGGCGGCAGGTCCGGCCCGCAGACCTTCATCGCCCACGGGCAGCGCTCGAAGTAGGGGCAGCCCGGCGGCGGCGCGAAGAGGTCCGGCGGGCTCCCCTCGATGGGCTCGAGCCGCGCGCGTGTGCCCTCCGCGTCGGACGGCATCGCCTGCTTCAGGCCGAGCGTGTATGGATGCGCTGGGCGGTAGAAGACGTCATCCACGCTCCCCTGCTCGACGATCTGCCCCGCGTACATCACCGCGACCTCGTCCGCCATCTGCGCCACGACCCCGAGGTCGTGGGTGATGAGGACGATCGCCATGCCGTGCTCGCGCTGCAGGTCGCGCAGGAGGTCCAGGATCTGCGCCTGCACGGTGACGTCGAGCGCGGTCGTGGGCTCGTCCGCGACGAGGAGCTTCGGGCTGCAGGCGATCGCCATGGCGATCATGACCCGTTGCCGCATGCCGCCCGAGAACTGGAACGGGTAGTGATCGACGCGCGTCCTCGCCTCCGGGATCCGGACGCGGTCGAGGAGGTCCACCGCCCGCGCGCGCGCGGCGGCGCCGGAGAGCCCCTCGTGGAACCGGAGCGCCTCGGTGATCTGCTTGCCGACCTTCATCGTCGGGTTGAGCGAGGTCATCGGGTCCTGGAAGATCATCCCGACGTCCTTGCCGCGGATCCGGTTGAGCTCGGCGGTCGAGCGCCCGACGAGCTCGTTCCCCTCGAACAGGACCGAGCCGCGCGTCACGCGGCCCGGCGGCATCGGGATGAGCCCCATCGCCGCCTGCACCGTCACGGACTTGCCGCAGCCCGACTCGCCCACCACCGCGAGCGTCCGGCCGCGCTCGAGCGACAGGGTGACGCCCCGGACCGCCTTCACCACCCCGCCGTAGGTGGAGAACTCGACGTGCAGGTCGCGGATCTGGAGGAGGCTCATTCCACGGACCTCATCCGCGGGTCGAGCGCGTCCCGCAGCCCGTCGCCGAGCAGGTTGAAGGCGAGCACCGTCACGCTGATCGCGGCGGCCGGGAACAGGAACTCGTGCGGGTAGACGAGGAAGGTCTTGATCCCGTCGTTGCACATCGAGCCCCAGGACGCGGTCGGCGGCGCGACCCCCATGCCGATGAACGAGAGGAAGGCCTCGGTGAAGATCGCGCCCGGGATCGCGAAGGTGAGCGAGACGAGGATGACGCCGAGCGTGTTGGGCAGGAGGTGGCGGAGGATGAGGTAGGCCGGGCGCGCGCCGAGGAGGCGCGACGCCTGGACGAACTCGCGCTCGCGGAGCTGGAGGACCTGCCCGCGGGTGAGCCGAGCGGCGCCGGTCCAGGCGAGGACGATCATCGCGACGAGCAAGGGCCCGATCCCGCTCTCGCCCGGTCCCGAGCCGAACGCGACCTTGAACAGGATCATGAACAGGAGGAACGGCAGCGCGAGGACGAAGTCGGTGAAGCGCATCAGCCAGTGGTCGAGCCGGCCGCCGAAGTAGCCGGAGACGCCCCCGAGCAGGACCCCGAGGAAGATGTAGACGAATGGCGCGGCGAAGCCGATGAAGAGCGACACCCGGGCCCCCGCCATGAGGCGGGCGAGGAGATCGCGGCCGAGGAAGTCCGTCCCGAGCGGACGCACCGGCCGCGAGACGAGGTCGCCGGGCTTCGCGCCCGGATCGATCACCTTCGCGTCTACCAGCGAGATCCCGGGCGAGAGCTTCACCTCGAGCGTCCCGGCCTGGTGGGACTCGGCGCCGTTCGTCGCGACGACCGAGTACCAGTACGTCCTGGGCTCGAGGTTGAACGCGTCCTCGAAGGACACGACGTTCCCCGCCGTGACCTCGCCCATCGGGAGGCCGAGGTAGTCGCCGCCCGGCCTCGACGTCGAGCGGTAGACGAGGTAGCCCGCCGCGCCGGGCACGTGCGCCCAGCGCAGCCGCACCGCCTCGACCGTCGGCCGGCCGACGACCTCGAGCGAGGCCGGCGCCGAGAGGGCCGCGCCGTCGGCCTCGGGCGCCGTCGGCCGGTCCGCCAGCACCGTCTCCTCGAACGGCGGCGGCTCGGCGAGCACCTC
>JAHWYA010000512.1 GCA_020028115.1 Anaeromyxobacter sp. | reverse complement strand
CCGCTCTCGAGGGCGCAGACGTCCTGTGGGTGACGTTCGACACGCCGGTGGACGCGCGCGACGAGGCGGACGTGGCCTCGGTGCGCGCGAAGCTCGAGGTCATCCGCGGCGCGGTCCGCCCCGGCACGCTCGTGCTCGTCTCCTCGCAGGTGCCGGCCGGCTTCACCCGCGCGCTCGCGCGCGACTGGGCCCTGTCGGGCGTGACGTACGGCTACTCGCCGGAGAACCTGCGGCTCGGCAGCGCCATCCGCGCCTTCCAGGAGTCGGAGCGCGTCGTCGTCGGCCTCGGCGACGAGGCCGACCGGGCCCGCGCCGAGGACCTCTTCGCGCCGTACGGCCGCCGCATGGAGTGGATGTCGATCGAGTCGGCGGAGATGACGAAGCACGCGATCAACGCCTTCCTCGCGGCGTCGGTCGCCTTCGCGAACGAGGTCGCGCGGGTGTGCGAGCGGGTCGGTGCCGACGCGCGCGAGGTCGAGCGGGGGCTGAAGACCGAGGGGCGCATCGGCCCGAAGGCGTACCTCTCGCCCGGGCCGGCCTTCGCCGGCGGGACGCTCGCGCGGGACCTCCGCTTCCTCTCCGCCTTCGGCCGCGCGCTCGGCGTGGCGACGCCGCTCATGGACGGCGTCCTCGCGAGCAACGAACGGCACGAGGGCTGGCTCCGCGAGCGGATCGCCGGGCTCCTCGCGGGCGTCGACGCGCCGGTCGTGGGCGTGCTCGGGCTCACCTACAAGGCGGGCACCGACACCCTCCGCCGGTCGGCCTCGGTGGAGCTCTGCCGCTGGCTGCGCGAGCGCGGCTTCCGCGTGCAGGCGCACGATCCCGCGATCCGGTCGCTGCCGCCCGAGCTGGAGGGGACGCTGACCCTCTGCGCGACGCCCCGCGAGGCCCTCGCCGGCGCGGACCTCGCGGTCGTCGCCACCGAATGGCCCGCGTTCCGGTCCCTCCTCGCGGACGAGGTCGCGGCGGCGATGCGGCGCCCGGTGGTGGTCGACCAGACCTGGTTCCTCGCCGAGACGCTCGGCCGCGCGCCGGGGATCGCCTACTTCGCGCCCGGGCGTGCGGCGAAGGGAGCCTGACGTGTCCAGGACCGCGATCGTCACCGGCGGCGCGAAGGGGATCGGGAAGGCGGTCTCCGCGCACCTCGCCGCGGCGGGGTGGGACCTCGTCGTCTGCGGCCGTGACCGCGGCGCGCTCGACGCGCTCGCGGAGGAGCTCGGCCGGGCCCACGGCGTCCGGGTGGAGCCGGTCGCGCTCGATCTCTCGCAGGCGGGCGCGGGCGCGTCGCTGTTCTCGCGCTGGGGCTCCCCCGAGGCGCTCCCGCTCGCGCTGGTCTGCGGCGCCGCCGACTACGGCGTCCTCGGCCCGCTCGAGGCGGTGGACCTCGAGGCGTGGAAGCTCTCCTTCGACCTGAACTTCTTCTCCGTCGCGGAGCTGCTCCAGCGCTACGTTCGGATCGCGGCCGCGGGTCCGGCCGCGCCGCGCCGCCGGGTGGTGGTGATGGGCGGGGCGGGGCTCGGCGCGCCCCAGGTGTCCGCGGGCGTCTCCGCCTACAGCTGCGCGAAGGCGGCGCTCCACCGGCTCGTCGAGGTCGTCCACGAGGAGGTGAACGCGCGCGGGATCGACGTGAACTGCGTCCTCCCGGGGCTCGTCGACACCGGCATCGTCGACCAGGTCCTCGCGGCGGGGCCTCGCCTCGGCGCCATCTACGAGGCGTCCCGCAAGGCGCGCGAGGGCGGGGGGACCCCCGCGGCGGTGCCGGCCGAGTTCATCGCCCATCTCGTGTCCGACGCCTGCGCCGGCGTCTCGGGCCGGCTGCTCAGCGCGCGCTGGGATCGCGCGGCGCTCGACGCCCCGGCCGCCGTCCGCGCGGATCCCGACCTCTTCCGGCTCCGGCGCATCGACGAGGTGCTCTACGGGAAGAGGCGCCCGTGAACGTCGCGATCTTCGGCGCGGGGCTCATCGGGAGGAAGCGCGGGCTGCAGCTCGGAGGCGGCCGGCTCGTCGGGCTGTACGACCCGGACCTCGCCCGCGCCCGGGCCCTCGCCGCCGAGCTCGGCACCGCCGCGTTCGACAGCGAGGCCGCGCTCCTCGAGCGGTCCGGCGCGGAGGTGGTGCTCGTCGCGACGACGAACGCGAGCCTCGCGCCGGTCTCCGCGCGCGCGCTCGAGGCGGGCAAGCACGTCCTCGTCGAGAAGCCCGGCGCGATCACGCTCCCGGAGCTCGAGCGCCTCGAGGCGCTGGCGCGCGCCCGGCGCCTCGCCGTGAAGGTCGGGTTCAACCACCGCTTCCACCCGGCGATCCTCGCGACCCGCCGGCTCGTCGACGAGGGGAAGCTCGGGCCGCTCATGTTCATGCGGGTCCGGTACGGCCACGGCGGCCGGGTCGGGTACGAGCAGGAGTGGCGCGCGGACGCGGCGCGCTCCGGCGGCGGCGAGCTCATCGACCAGGGCGTGCACGTGCTCGACCTCGTTTACTGGTTCCTCGGGCCGCTCCCGCTCCGGTCGGCGCTCGTCACGACGTCGTACTGGGACATGGCGGTGGACGACAACGCCGTCGTGACCCTCGGCGGCGCGGCGCGCGGCGCGCCGTGGGCGACCTTCCACGTGAGCTGCTCGGAGTGGAAGAACGGCTTCTCCCTCGAGCTGTACGGCCGGACCGGCAAGGTGCTCGTGCAGGGGCTCGGCGGCAGCTACGGCAAGGAGACCCTCACGTACTACCGGATGCTGCCGCAGATGGGGCCGCCCGAGGTCGTGGTCACGGAGTTCGACGGGCCGGACCGCTCGTGGGGCCTC
>JAHWYA010000511.1 GCA_020028115.1 Anaeromyxobacter sp. | reverse complement strand
GACGCCGGCGACGGCCGCCGCGCCGCCGAGCACCGCGAGCCTGCGCACCGCCCGCGCCCCGAGCGCGTCCTTCACGCGCCGCCCGCGCTGCCCGAGCACGACGAGGAGCGGCTCGTGGGCGAGGAACGCGAGGACGACGCCCGCCACGAGGAGGAGCGCCGTCCCGCCCGGCCGCCCGAGCGCGAGCCCGGTCACGAGCGGCATCGCGAGCTGCCCCCAGGCGCCGTGCTCGCGCGGGAGGAGCGACGGCTCGGGGCGTGCCGTCGGGGAGGGGCTCTGCGCGGGAGATGACATGGTCGGCCGGGAGTTGTATGGCGGAGCGGAGGGGGTGTCCATGTCCACCGCCACCGGCTCGTTCGTGCTGCGCTCCCCGTCGTTCACCGACGGGGCGGAGATCCCGATCCGCCACACCTGCGAGGGGCAGGACCTCTCGCCGCCGCTCGAGTGGGCGGGCGTGCCCGCGGGCACCCGGAGCCTCGCCCTCGTCGTCGACGATCCCGACGCCCCGGATCCCAAGGCGCCGAGGATGACCTGGGTGCACTGGCTCCTCTACGACCTCCCCGCGGACGCTGCGGGGCTCCCGGAGGCAGCGGGGCGCGCGGCGCTCCCCCCTGGCACGCGCCAGGGCGTGAACGACTGGAAGAGGACCGGCTGGGGCGGCCCCTGCCCGCCGATCGGCCGCCACCGGTATTTCTTCAAGCTCTACGCGCTCGACGCGCCGCTCGGGGACCTCGGCTCGCCGGCGAAGCCGGCCCTCGAGGCCGCCATGAAGGGGCACGTCCTCGCCGAGGCGCGGCTCATGGGGACCTACGAGAAGCAGCGCATGTGACCGGTCGCCGCGCGCGCGGCCGTGCCGGGCGCGCTAGGATCACGGAGGAGGCCGCCATGCCGACCGCCGACTGGAAGCGGATCGTCTGCCCCATCGACTTCTCCGACGCGTCGCGCGCCGCGATGGAGGTCGCCGCCGACCTCGCGCGCCGCTTCGGGGCCGAGCTCATGCTGCTGCACGCATACCCGGTCCCGGGCTACACGTTCCCCGACGGCTCGGTCGTCGCGAGCCCGAAGATGATGCAGGAGCTCGCCGACGAGGCGCAGCGCCACGTCGAGGAGTGGCGGCGCGAGGCGGAGAAGCTCGTCGGCGCGCCGCGCGTCACCGCCGATCGCGCGGTCGGCGAGCCCGCCGCCGAGATCGTCGCCGCCGCGAAGGCCCGCGGCGCGGACCTCCTCGTCCTCGGGACCCACGGCCGCACCGGGCTCGAGCACGCGCTCCTGGGGTCGATCGCGGAGCGGGTGGTGCGGCGCGCGCACTGCCCGGTCCTGACGGTGAGGCCGCCCGGCCACCGCTGACGCGCAGCGACCGCCCAGACCTCGCCGCGTGGCCCGCGCACGAGCCGCGTGCGCTCGAGGACGTGTGTGCGGCCCACGCGGCTCCTATAATCGCCGCGGGGGAGATCCCGCATGGCCGACCTCGCGACCGAGTACATGGGGCTGAAGCTGCCGACACCGCTCGTGCTCGCGAGCTCGGCGCTGTCGAACCGCGTCGACAACCTCGAGATGGCGGAGGGGCACGGGGCGGGCGCCGTCGTGCTCCGCTCGCTGTTCGAGGAGCAGCTCGAGGCGGCGGGCACCGCGCTCGACGAGGAGCTCTCGCGCGGCGCCGAGTCGAGCCCGGAGGCCCGCACCTACTTCCCGCCGCAGCGGGTCGGGCCGCACGAGTACCTCTCGCTCGTCGAGCGCGCGAAGAAGGCGCTCGAGATCCCGGTGATCGCGAGCCTCAACTGCTGCGCGCCGGGCAGCTGGACCGAGTACGCGCGGGACATCGAGCAGGCCGGCGCCGACGCGCTCGAGGTGAACCTCTACTCGGTCGAGGCCGACCCCCAGGTCTCGTCGGCGGAGGTCGAGGCGCGCTACCTCGAGATCGTGCACGCGGTCCGCGCGGCGGTGCGGGTCCCGGTCGCAGTGAAGCTGTCGCCCTACTTCACCTCGCTCGCGCACTTCGCGACGCGGGTGGACGCCGCCGGCGCGAACGGCCTCGTCCTCTTCAACCGCTTCATGCAGCCGGACATCTCGCTCGAGAAGATGGCCGCGCTGCCGACGATGACGCTGTCCGCGCCCTCCGAGGCGCTCCTGCCGCTCCGCTGGATCGCCATGCTGCACGGGCGCGTGAAGGCGCACCTCGCGGCGACGACCGGCGTGTACGACGCGCCGGGGGTGCTGAAGCAGGTCCTCGCGGGGGCGCAGGTCGTGCAGCTCGCGTCGGCCCTCGTGAAGAGCGGGATCCCGCAGCTCGGCAAGATCCTCCAGGGCGTCGAGGACTGGCTCGACAAGCGCGGCCTCGGCTCCGTCGACGCGGCGCGGGGCGCGCTCTCGCAGCGCGCCGTGCAGGACCCCGGCGCCTACGAGCGCGCGCAGTACGTCCACCTCATCCTGTCGCAGAACATCTGATGGGGCGCCACTCCCTCGGGGCGAGCTTCGGGTTCGCCTGGGACGGCCTCGTCGACGGGGCGGTGCGCGACCGGAATCTCCGCATCCACCTCGGCCTCGGCGTGGCGGTGGGCGGCTTCGCCGCGCTCGCGCCGCTGGGTCCGGCCGAGCGGGCGGTGCTGGCGCTCGCGGTCGCCGCGGTGATCGCGGCCGAGGCCATGAACTCGGCGCTCGAGGCGGCGGTCGACCTCGCCTCGCCGGGGCAGGACGACCGGGCGCGGTTCGCGAAGGACTCCGCGGCGGGCGCGGTCCTCGCCCTCGCGGCGGGGAGCGTGCTCGCCTTCCTCGCGATCGCGGCGCCGCGCGCGGCGGCGCTCGC
>JAHWYA010000510.1 GCA_020028115.1 Anaeromyxobacter sp. | reverse complement strand
GGGGCTCCCCGCCCCCGCGCGGTGATCCCGCCGGCGATCGCGGTGAGCGACCGCGACTTCGTCCGGTTCCAGACGCTCATCCACCGCGAGGCGGGCATCTGGCTCGCGCCGGTGAAGAAGGCGCTGCTCGTGGGCCGGCTCGCGCGCCGCCTCCGCGAGCTCGCGCTCGACTCGTACGGCGACTACTACGAGCGCGTCGAGGTCGACGAGGCCGAGCGGATCCGGATGCTCGACGCGATCTGCACGAACGAGACCCACTTCTTCCGCGAGCCGCGCCACTTCGAGTTCCTGTCCGGGCGCGTCTTCCCGGCCTGGCGCGAGGAGGCGGACGCGGGGCGCCGCGCCCGGCGCGTGCGGGTCTGGAGCGCCGCGTGCTCCACCGGGGAGGAGCCCTACACGATCGCGATGACGCTCCTCGCCGCGTTCCCCTCCGGCTGGGAGCTCGAGGTGCTCGGGAGCGACCTGTCGACGAAGGTGCTCGCCCGCGCCGAGGCGGGGGTGTGGCCCCTCGAGAAGGCGAGCGAGATCCCGGAGGAGCACCTGAAGGCGTTCATGCTCCGGGGCTTCGGCGCGCAGGAGGGGCTCATGAAGGCGGGGCCGGAGCTCCGGGCCATCGTCCGGTTCGACCGCGTGAACCTCGTCTCCGACGCCTGGCCCGGCGGCCCGCCGTTCGACCTCGTCTTCTGCCGCAACGTGCTCATCTACTTCGAGCGCCAGGCCAAGATCACGGTGGTCGAGCGGCTCGTCGACCGGCTCGCCCCGCACGGCTACCTCTTCCTCGGTCACGCCGAGAGCCTCGGCGGCTTTACGACCAAGGCCCGCGCCGTCCTCCCGACCGTCTACCAGCCCGTGCAGCCCGGCGCGAAGGCCTAGGGTCCGAGATGCCCTTGCGCGTCCTCGTCGTCGACGACTCCGCGGTGGTCCGCCAGGCGCTCTCGCAGATCCTCGGCCACGCCGGGATGGTCGTCTCGACCGCGAACGATCCCATCATCGCGGCCGAGAAGATGCGCAAGGACCCGCCGGACGTGGTGGTGCTCGACATCGAGATGCCGCGGATGGACGGGCTCACGTTCCTCCAGAAGCTGATGGCGGAGCGGCCGCTGCCGGTCGTCGTCTGCTCCGGCCTCGCGGGCGAGGGCACCGAGGTCGCGCTCCATGCGCTCGAGGAGGGCGCGGTCGACGTGGTGACGAAGCCGCGGCTCGGGGTGAAGGGGTTCCTCGAGGAGTCCGCGCGGCGGATCGTCCACGTCGTGCGCGCCGCCGCCGAGGCGAAGGTCCGGCCGCGCACGCGCGTCCCGGTGGTGCGGAAGCTCGCCGCGGACGTGGTGGTGCCGCAACGGCGGGACCGGATCATCCGCGAGACGACGCACAAGGTGGTGGTGGTCGGCGCCTCGACCGGCGGCACGGAGGCGCTCCGCGAGCTGCTCGAGGCCATGCCGCCCGACGCGCCCGGGATCGCCATCGTGCAGCACATGCCGGAGGTCTTCACCGCGCAGTTCGCGCGGCGGCTCGACGAGACCTGCCGGATCGAGGTGAAGGAGGCGGAGTCGAACGACCGGCTCGTCTCCGGCCGCGCCCTCATCGCGCCGGGGAACCGGCACCTCGTCGTCCGGAGATCCGGCGCGCTCTACTTCACGGACGTGGTCGACGGCCCGCCCGTGTCGCTCCACCGGCCGAGCGTGAACGTGCTGTTCCGGTCCGCGGCGCAGGCGGCCGGCCCGAACGCCGTCGGGGTCATCCTCACGGGGATGGGCGACGACGGCGCCGACGGGCTCGCGGAGCTGCACGCCGCGGGCGCGCGGACGATCGCGCAGGACGAGGCGACCTGCGTCGTGTTCGGGATGCCGAAGGAGGCGATCGGGCGCGGCGGGGTCGACGAGGTGCTGCCGCTGCCGAGGATCGCCGGGGCGGTGCTGAAATACACGAGGTAGGTCCCGACGTACGGGCCGCGTGCGCCTGACCTCTGCGCCGCGCGCCACCGGATGAGTGCCTGAATACGCCATTAATCACCTAGCACCGTCCTCCGGTTTCCGGCTGACAGGTCAGCCCGGAAGAGAAGACGGGATCACGACTCCAGTGTCTGTCGGCCGCCCCGATCGCATTCTCCTCGTCCATTTACTCCCGGGCAGGGTCGCGTGGTCGCGGGCCGTGTACGCGCGGTTCACCTTCGACCAGACGCTGGAGAGCTTTCTGCGCTGCCACGTCGAGGCCTTCAGCGCCTTCGGCGGCGTTCCGCGGTCCATCCTCTACGACAACTTGAAGGCGGTGGTCGTCGAGCGCGCCGGCGATCACATCCGCTTCAACGAGTGCCTGCTGCTCTGCGCGGGCCACTATCACTTCGCCCCCAAGCCCCAGACCTGATTCCCGCTGACCCCCGGGACGCAGGTCCCGCCCCTGCGCCGCTTGCCGATTCCGCTGACGCGGGGTTGGTCGCCGGGTTTCGTGCCGTGAGCGGCCTGCCGGTGGTCGCTGGCGCCGTTTCCTTATCCGCAAGATCGACGTCGGGATCGACCCCGGCGATCATCGCCTTCGCGCAATCGAGAAGGGGTGGAGCCAGCGGGCCCCACCCCCAAGACGACCGAACTCGCGCAAACGAGAAGAGGCCAGGAGGCAGGGGATCATGTCGATCACCGAAGCACGACCTCGTCATAGAGGGCGACTCGTACCGCGCCCGGCTCAAGCCCGGGCGGAAGGCTGGACAGAAGACGGAGAAGAAGGCGAAGTAGGACGCGTCACGCCGACGGGGAGCAGTGGGGAATGCTTCTGCAACGGCGAGATCCTATCATTCTGCAAACCGACACCG
>JAHWYA010000509.1 GCA_020028115.1 Anaeromyxobacter sp. | reverse complement strand
CCGCAAGGACCAGCCCGTCCGAGCTGCGCGTGGCGAACGTGGTCACCGGCGGCGGCGAGCTGAGGGTCCCGCCCGGGTAGGGCACCCACTGCGGCGACTTCGGCCGCATGCCCAGCTCGACGGTGACGAGCTGCGACAGCTTCGTGTTCCCCGTCGCGTCGTACGCCTCCGCCTGGAACGTCTCCAGGTCGCCTGCGTTCCTGCCGGGCGCCGTCCCGAAGGCCGCGCCCGCCACCCACGAGTACCGGTGCAGGGGGCGGTTGGCCGGGCCGGACGAGGTCACCGCCGTGGAGCCCACCGAGACCCCGTTCACGAAGAACTCGACCTTCGCGAGGGGCGGCGCGTTGTCCTCCGCCGCCGCCGCGAGGAGGAACTCGTCACCGAGGGTGACGACGTCACGGTCGACGGGGTCCACGAGCTCGCAGAGCGGCTCGACCGTGTCCTTCACGGTGCCGATGACCACCGGCGCCGAGACCGTCTCCTGCCCCGCCGAGTCGGTCGCTACCGCGGTGAGGGTAAAGACGCGGTTCCCGCTTCCCACCGGCGCGTAGAAGCTGCCGCGGAACACGTTCGGGGCGCCCGGGATTCCGCTTGGAGCGAAGACGCTGTCGACCTTCTTACCGTCGACGAGGAAGACGACCGACTTCACCGAGCTCTCGTCGTCGACGGCCTCCGCCTCGATGCGGACCCACTTCCCGTCGAAGACGAGCGAGTTCGCGACCGGCTTCAGGATCTTGATCTTCGGCGGGAGGTCCGGGTCGATCTTCCGCACCGCGGCGGTGGACCAGCCCTCCTGGCCGGCGACGTCGACGGCCCTGGCCTCGAGGGTGACCTCCTTCCCCACCCACTCCGCGGGCGGGGTCCACATCACGCGGTACGGCAGCATGAGGCGCTGGTCGATCTGCGTCCGCGGCTTCCCATCGACCGACACGTAGAACTCGACCCGGGCGGTGGCGACGTCGTCGGACGCCTCCGCGTCGATGCGCACGGGGATGCCTCCCACGAGCTTGGCGGGCGGGAAGAGGGTGACGTTCGGCGGCTGGTCGGCGACGGCGTTGACCGACACCGAGCCCTGGCCGGTGAGCCCGGAGAGATCGGTCGCGCGCGCGGTGAAGGTGAGCGTCTTGCCGACGTCGGCATGCTGGACCGGGTAGACGAACCGGTACGGCGCGGCGGGCATCGTCGCGACGACGGTCCGGGTCCCGTTCAGCTCGAAGACGACCGACGCGACGCCGATGTTGTCGTCGGCCCGCGCCTCGACCTCGAGCTTGAGCCCCTCCTTGATCTCCGAGTTGGCGTGCGGAGCGAGGAAGCTCACCGTCGGCGGCTGGGTGTCCGCGACGACCGGAACCGTGACGGTGGGCGCGATGGAGACGTGCCCGGCGGCGTCGCGCGCCTTGGCGTTGAGGGTCAGGGTCCGCCCGGCGGACCCGTGCGGCAGCGGGACCGCGAACGCGTACGGGCGGGCGGTCGCGAAGAACCGCATCGGCCCGTTCAGGCCACCGTCGACGGTGGCCTCGACGGAGGTCACCGCCGCGTCATCGAGCGCCGCGACGACGAAGGCGAAGGGCCGCCCCTCCGTGACGGACTCGCCGCTGCGCGGATCGGCGATCGCGACGGTGGGCGCCGCGTCGCCGACGACCGGGACCTGGACCACGTTGCTCCAGACGTCGTGGCCGTAGGAGTCGTAGGCGTGGGCCCGCAGGTGCAGCATGCGGCCGGGGGTGGCCGGCGGGACGTCCACCAGGAACGAGAACGGCGGCGCGCGCATCGTCACGTCGGCCGGAAGGCCGTCCACCCACAGCTCGACGCTGGTGATGGCGACGTCGTCCTCCGCGGCGACCATCACCGGGAGCTTGGTGCCCTCCACCGCGCGCCCGTACTCCGACGGCGAGATGATCGCGGCGGCCGGCTCGCGGTCGCGGACGATGTCCACGTAGCGCATGTGCTCCGACCAGTTCCCCGAGATGTCGCGGGCGCGGGCGGAGATGAAGTAGGGCGCCGTCGTCTGCCCTGCGGGGAGCCGCGGCAGCGCGAGGTCGTACTGGATCGGCGGCGCGTAGATCTCGCCCGGCGAGCCAGGGAGCATGTTCCTCGGCGGGAAGCCGCCCGCGACGTACCAGCCCTTCAGGTTCTGCGCGCTCAGGCCGCCCAGGATCTCCACGCGATCCGTAAGGACGTTGTCGCTGACCTGGAGCTGCACCCGGACCGGCGTCCCCTCGATGACGTCACGCCCCTCGAGCGGCTTGAGGAACTCGACCATCGGCGGCGTCCGGTCCTTCACGACCTCGATGCGGCGATCGATGATCGTCTGGTTCCCCGGCGCGGTGCCCTTGCGCTCGACGTCCGTGGCGATCGCGCGGATCGAGAGGTAGCTGGACGTGGCGCCGTTCGGATCCAGGGCCACGAAGCCCGGCGGGAGGTCGACGATCGCCCTGTAGAGCTTCAGGCGCGTGACGTCGTCGAAGGGCGCCTTCACCGTGGGAGGGCTCGCCGCGGCCGCGGCCTCGACGGCGATCCGGATCGCCGCGTCGGCGGCGATGGGCAGCCCCGTGTTCTCGTCCATCGCGAAGACCGACACGTCGTCGGCGTCCTCCGTCAGGACCCCCGCCGCCCGCTGCCCGTTGACGTAGAACTCGACGCTGTCGACGGCGGTGTCGTCCCCGGCGACCGCGAGAAACGTGAGCTGGATGCTCCCCTCCGCGATCTGGGAGCCGTCGGCGGGGGCGGCGAGGGCCAGGGACGGCGCGGACGGGTGGCGCGTCTGCAGGATGATCCGCGCGTTCACCTCGTGGCCACGGGTGTCC
>JAHWYA010000508.1 GCA_020028115.1 Anaeromyxobacter sp. | reverse complement strand
AGCGCGCCCATGCCGAGCCCGAGCCGCACGACGCCGCCCGCCCGCCGAGGATCGGCTCCTCGAGGTAGCGTTCGCCGTCTGCGACGACCACCACCCCGCCCGCGCGGCCGCCGGCGCGGAGCCGGACGAGCGCCTCCGGCGTCCCCGCCGGGAACGAGGTCGCGAGCGGCGCCCCGTCGCGCAGCACGAAGCAGTAGGCGACCCCTTCCGCCGCGGCGGTGGGCGAGACGAGCTGCGAGAGCGTGACCTCGTCGCGGGTCAGGATCGGGTCCGCGGCCTGGGTCGCGACGAGCCGCGCCACCGTGCGGCCGAGCGTCTCCTGCTCGCGGGCGAGCGACCCCGTCGCGATCCGGGTGCCCACCGCGACGTGGTCCGCGTGCCTCTCCACGACGCCCACCGCCGCGAGCGACGGCGAGCATGTCGAAGACGAGGCTGTCGACCGACGCGCCGTCCACCAGCCCGCGCGCGGCCGCCGGCTTCGCTACCGGTACGGCCGCACCGGCGCGAGCTGCGACCCGAGCTTCTCGGCGGAGATCGCCGGCAGCCGGCACAGGCCCCGCTCGCACACGTAGGCCGTGGGCGCGCGGGCGGCGACCTTGCCCGCGGCGACGAGGGCGGTCCGGCCGAGCCGCTCGATCGCGGCCTCGGGCCCGCCCGTGAGGGCCCGGGTCGGCAGGAAGGTCCGGCGCAGCACGGCCAGGAACGGCTCCGGCGCGGGGACCTCATCCGGCCACACGAGCACCACCTCCCGCGCGAGGTCGGTCGCGAAGTCCACCGCGAGGAGCAGCTCGGCGAGGGACGCGGGCTGCGCCTCGAGCGCGCCGGCGTAGTGGCGCAGCGCCGCGGCGCCGCTCCGCCAGAAGCGCTCGTCGGTCGTGAACGCGTGGAGCCGGAGCGCGTTCAGGACCGCGACGGACGCGCCGGAGGGCTCCGCCCCGTCGTGCGTCGGCTTCTCCCGCGCGAGGAGCCGCTCGTGATCGCGGGCCGCCTGGAACCACCCGCCCGCCTCGTCGCCGAACAGGCTCTCCTGGCGGTCGAACAGGTCGACCGCCGCCTCGAGCCAGCGCGGGTCGAAGGTCGCCTCGTGCAGGTCGAGGAGCCCCGCGACGAGGAAGGCGTGGTCCTCGAGGAACGCCGGGACCCCGGCGTCGCCCGCGAGCCAGGCGCGCTGCAGCCGGCCGTCCTTCACCATCCGGCCGAGGACGAACTCCGCCGCCCGGGCGGCGGCCTCGACGTGGCGGGCCTCTCCGAGCACGCGGCCCCCGAAGGCGAGCGCCGAGATGGCGAGGCCGTTCCAGCCGGCGAGCACCTTCTCGTCGCGGAGCGGGGCCGGGCGCCGCCGGCGCGCCTCGTAGAGCACGGCCCGCTGGGGCGCGAGCGCCTCCCACTCGTCCTCGTCCGGCCGCGGCACGAACAGGATCGAGCGCCCCTCGAAGTTTCCTTCGGCGGTCACGCCGTGGAAGCGGAGGAACCGCTCCGCGTCCGCGCCGAGGAGCGCGCGCAGCTCGCGCTCCTCCCACACGAAGAACCGCCCCTCCTCACCTTGGGAGTCGGCGTCGGTCGCCGAGTAGAGGCCGCCCTCGGGCGAGGTCATCTCGCGCCCGAGGTAGTCGAGCGTCTGGCGGACGACGCGGCCGAGGTCGCGCCGGCCGGTGACCTGGAACGCCTCCGCGTACGAGACCGCGAGGAGGGCGTTGTCGTAGAGCATCTTCTCGAAGTGCGGGACGAGCCAGGCGGCGTCGGTCGAGTAGCGGTGGAACCCGCCGCCGAGCTGATCGTGGAGGCCCCCCGCGGCCATCTTCTCGAGCGTGAGCACCGCCATGCGGAGCGACTCGGGATCGCCCGTCCGGCGGTGGTGGCGCAGCAGCAGGCGCACCGGGAGGCTCGACGGGAACTTCGGCGCCCGCCCGACGCCGCCGTGCACCGGGTCGAAGCCCTGGCGGTAGACGGCGACCGCCTGCTCGAGCACGGCCGGGCCGGGGAGGTCGGAGGAGGGCTCGCCGTGCGCGGCGAGGGCGGTCCGCACCGCGCCCACGAGCGACCCGGTCGCCGCCCGGACGCGCTCCGGCTCGCGGGCGTACACGTCGGCGATCTCCCCCAGGATGCCGAGGAAACCGCGCGCCGCGCCGCGCACGCCGTCGCGGGGCGGGAAGTAGGTGCCGCCGAAGAACGGCTCGCGATCCGGCGTGAGCCACACGCTCATCGGCCAGCCGCCGCCGCCGGTGAGGAGCTGCACCGCGGTCATGTAGACCGCGTCGACGTCCGGCCGCTCCTCGCGGTCGACCTTCACCGGGACGAACCGCTCGTTCAGGACCCGCGCGATCTCGGGGTCCTCGAACGACTCGCGCTCCATGACGTGGCACCAGTGGCACGTCGAGTAGCCCACCGAGAGGAAGACCGGGCGCCCCGTGCGCCGCGCCTCCTCGAACGGCGCGTCGCCCCACGCCCACCAGCTCACCGGGTTGTGCGCGTGCTGCAGCAGGTACGGGCTGCGCTCGAGGACGAGCCGATTCGTGAACCGGGGGCGGCCGTCCGGCGCGAGGTGGTGCGTGCGCGGCGCGTAGGAGGCCCCCTTCGCGCGGACCGCGTCCGAGAGCGCTCGTGCGAGAGGCTCCGGGAACGGCTCCGCGCCGGGAAGGGGGTCGAGCATGGGGGGGGATTAACCGCCAGGGGCCGTCCCGGCACGTCATGGACGTGGACGTCGACTTGGACGTCGACGTGGACGTGGTCGTGGTCCCGTTCGTCCACGTCCACGACCACGTCCACGTCCACGACCACGTGAGGAAAGCTAGAACAGCTCCTCCAGCGCCCG
>JAHWYA010000507.1 GCA_020028115.1 Anaeromyxobacter sp. | reverse complement strand
GAGCTCGAGGCCGGCGCGCTGCGCCTCGCCTTCCCTCGCGCGACTCCCAGGCTCCTCGTCCTCGCTCACGGCTCGTGCGTGAACGACCGCCAGTGGCTACGCGGGGGGCACGACCACGGCGCCGCGCTCGCTCGCGACCTCGGGTTCACCCCCGTCTACCTCCACTACAACACCGGCCTTCACGCCTCCCTGAACGGACGGACGTTCGCCGCGCTCCTCGAGGAGCTCGTCGCGGCCTGGCCCGTCCCGGTCGACGAGCTCGTGATCCTGGCGCACAGCATGGGCGGGCTCGTGGCGCGCAGCGCGTGCCACCTCGGCGAGGCGGGCCACGGCTGGCGGCGCAAGCTGCGCAGGCTCGTCTGCGTCGGCACGCCTCACCACGGCGCCCCGCTCGAGCGCGGTGGTCACTGGATCGACCTCCTCCTCGGCGTCAGCCGGTACAGCGCGCCGCTCGCGCGGCTCGGGAAGATCCGGAGCGCCGGCGTGACGGACATGCGCTTCGGCAACGTCCTCCACGAGCACTGGGAGGGTCGCGACCGGTTCGCGCGCGGGAGCGACGCGCGCACCCCGCTCCCGCTGCCCGGCGGGGTGGAGTGCTACGCGATCGCCGGGTCGCGGGCGGCGCCGGGCACCACCACCCCGCGCGCGACGGACGGGCTCGTCCCGGTGGACAGCGCGCTCGGCCGGCACGCGCGCCCCGAGCTGACGCTCGCTCTTCCCGAGACGCACCGGTGGATCGCCCACGGGACGAACCACCTCGAGCTGCTCAGCCGGCCGGAGGTGTACGAGCGGCTCCGCTCCTGGCTCGCTCCCTGACGTCGGATCGGGAGGGCGGACGAGCAAAGAGCGGGTCGCCTGGAGTCGGCCCGCTCTTCTCTCATCGTGACTGTCGATCGATGCCTGCTCAGCTCACCTTCACCTGGATGCTCTTCGGCTTCGCCTCGGCCTTCTTCGGCAGGTGGACGACGAGCACTCCACTCTTCGACTCGGCGCGGATCTTCTCGGCGTCGATGCTCGCCGGCAGCGAGAACGCGCGGGTGAAGGTGCCGTAGCTCAGCTCGAGACGGTGATAGCTCTCGCGCTGGTCCTCCTTCTCCAGCTTGCGCTCGCCCTTCAGGGTGAGCACGCCGTTCTCGAACCGGATGTCGACCTCCTTCGGCTCCACGCCGGCCAGCTCCGCACGCACGACGAACTCGTCGCCGTCCTCGAAGATGTCGCACGCGGGCGTCCAGCCGACCGACTCCCCGGCGCGGAACGGCGACCGTTCACCGCCCAGGGCGCGGCTCATCTCCTCCTGCACTCGGGCGAGCTCGCGGAACGGGTCCCACCGGGTCAGCATTGCCATGACGCTTCCTTTCTTTCTTGGTCTGTTGTGGTCATCGGCAACGTAAGACCGGCTTCGAGACTGTCAAACGCGCGCCGCGTCCGCGTCGGCGTCCGCGGTGGTCTCCAGCTCGTCCGCGCAGGCGACGAGGGCGCTGGCCATCAGCCGGTGCCTCCGGCGGTTCCACCAGCGCGACCCGTCCTCGAGCTCGAGCGCGGCGAGGCGCGCGACGCACGCGGCGATGCGGGTTCCGGAGTCCTGCCCTGCGGAGAAGCTGGTGCTTTCGTATGCGGTCATGGCCTTCACCCTTGGAGCGACCTCGCCCCGGGTGAGAGCTCCGCTCGGCGTCGAGGTGCTCCTCTTGTCCTAACGCGCGGCTCGCGGTGCGGCCCGTGAGTGGTGGGTCGCCGGCGCATTCGCGGTGCGCGACCGGCCCTCGGGCTCAGGCGTTCGCGGCCGGCCGGGCGGGCGCCGCGACCGGCACCGCGGGCGGCGTCACGACCCTTCGCAGGATCGCCAGGAGCTCGTCGTCGGCGAGCGTCTCCTTCGCGAGGAGCTGTCCTGCCCCCTCGACGAGGAGCGCCCGGTTCGCCTCGAGGATCCGGCGCGCCCGCCCGTGGGCCACCTCGACGAGGCCGCGCAGCGCCACGTCGATGTCGTGCGACGTCTCCTCGCTGTAGAGCCTGCGCGGCGGCTGCGGGAGCCCGGGGAGGAAGCCGTTCGGCTCGGTCTCGTAGGCGAGCGGACCGAGCTCCGGCAGCATGCCGTACCGCGTGACCATGCTCCGCGCGATCTCGGTCGCCTTGGAGAGGTCGTCCGCGGCGCCCGTCGAGAGCTGGCCGAAGACGACCTCCTCCGCGCTCCGGCCGCCGAGCAGGACCGCCATCTTGGCCTCGAGCTCCTCGCGCGTCATGAGGTAGCGGTCCTCGGTGGGCCGCTGGATCGTGTACCCGAGCGCGCCGATCCCCCTCGGGATGATGGAGATCTTGTGGACCGGGTCGCAGCCGGGCTGCGCCGCGGCCACGAGCGCGTGGCCCATCTCGTGGTGCGCCACCACCTCGCGCTCCCGCGGGTTGAGCAGCCGGTTCTTCCGCTCGAGGCCGGCGACGATCCGCTCGATGGCCGCCGTGAAGTCGCCCGTCACGACGTGGTCGCCGCCGCGGCGCGTGGCGACGAGCGCCGCCTCGTTCACGAGGTTCGCGAGGTCCGCGCCGGTGAAGCCGGGCGTGAGCGCGGCCACCTCCTCGATCTTTACGTCGTCGGCGAGGACGATCTTCTTCGCGTGGACGGAGAGGATCTTCGCGCGTCCGGCGCGGTCGGGACGGTCGACCAGCACCTGCCGATCGAAGCGGCCCGCGCGCAGCAGCGCTGGATCGAGGATCTCCGGCCGGTTCGTCGCGGCGAGGAGCACGATCCCGATCGCCGGGTCGAAGCCGTCGAGCTCCGACAGGACCTGATTGAGGGTCTGCTCCTTCTCGTCGTTCCCTCCCATGCCCGGG
>JAHWYA010000506.1 GCA_020028115.1 Anaeromyxobacter sp. | reverse complement strand
GAGATGACCTTCACGAGCACCTCCTCGCCCTCGGAGAGGACGTCGGAGACGCTCTTCACGCGCTTGTCGGACAGCTCGGAGATGTGGATGAGGCCGTCCGTGCCCGGGAAGATCTCCACGAAGGCGCCGAACTCGGCGATCTTCCGGACGGTGCCGAGGTAGGTCTTCCCGACCTCCGCCTCCTGGGTCAGGCCGCGGATCATCTTGATCGCCGCCTCGACCTTCTCCTGGCTCGGCGACGCGATCGAGACGCTGCCGTCGTCCTCGATGTTGATCGAGGTGCCGGTGCGCGCCGTGATGTCCTTGATGGTCTTGCCGCCGGGGCCGATGATGTCCTTGATGCGCTCCGGCCGGATCTTGATGGTCGTGATGCGCGGCGCGTAGAGGCTGATGTCCGCGCGCGGGGCGGCGAGCGACTTCGCCATCTCGCCGAGGATGTGCTTGCGGCCCTGGGCGGCCTGCGCGAGCGCCTTCTCCAGGATCTCGCGGGTCACGCCGCCGATCTTGATGTCCATCTGGATCGACGTGATGCCCTCGGCCGTGCCGCAGACCTTGAAGTCCATGTCGCCGAGGTGATCCTCGTCGCCGAGGATGTCGGAGAGGATCGCGATCTTCTCCCCCTCCTTGATGAGCCCCATCGCGATGCCGGCGACGGGCGCCTTGATGGGCACGCCGGCGTCGAGCAGCGAGAGCGTGCCGCCGCAGACGGACGCCATCGACGACGAGCCGTTCGACTCGGTGATGTCCGAGACGATCCGGATCGTGTACGGGAACTTGTCCTCGGCGGGGAGCACCTGGCGGAGCGCGCGCTCGGCGAGGGCGCCGTGGCCGATCTCGCGCCGGCCCGGGCCGCGGAGGAACTTCGCCTCGCCGACCGAGAACGGCGGGAAGTTGTAGTGGAGCATGAACTTCTTGAAGTGCATGCCCGTGAGCATCTCGACGCGCTGCTCGTCCTCGGAGGTGCCGAGCGTCGCGGCGACGATCGCCTGCGTCTCGCCGCGCGTGAAGAGCGCCGAGCCATGGACGCGCGGGAGGAGGCCGACCTCGCAGGTGATCTTCCGGATCTCGGCCGTGCCGCGGCCGCCGATCCGCCGACCCTCGTCGGTGATCATCTTGCGCATGTAGTCGTACTTCACGTCCTCGTAGTAGCCCTTGATCTCCTTCTCGCGGACCGCGATCGTCGCGAGCTTCGCGGCGTCGCCGGCGGCCTCGTCCTTCAGGGCCTGGAGGAGCTCCTTCTTGATCTCGGAGAGCCGGCCGTAGCGGTCGTGCTTCTCGTTCCGGCCGTAGGCCTCCTTCACCTTCTCCCAGGTGAGGGCCTTCACCTTCGCCTTCAGCTCGACGTCGTTCTTCGGCGGCTCGAAGGCGCGCTTCGCCTTGTCGCCCGCCGCCTTGCGGAGCGCGTCCTGGGCGTCGAGCAGCGGCTGCACCGCGGCGTGGCCGAAGAGGAGCGCGTCGACCATCACCTGCTCGGACACCTCGCGCGCACCGCCCTCGACCATCGTGATCGCGTCGCGCGACGCGGCGATGATGACGTCGAGGTCGCACTCGGCGCGCTGCGCCACGGTCGGGTTCGCGACGAAGTCGCCGTTGAGGCGGCCGACGCGGACGCCGGCGAACGGGCCGCCGAAGGGGATGTCCGAGATGAGGAGCGCGGCGGACGCGCCGGTGAGGCCGAGCACGTCGGTGTCGTTCTCCTGGTCGAAGGAGAGGACCGTCGCGATGACCTGCGTCTCGTTCGCGTAGCCGTCGGGGAAGAGCGGCCGGCAGGAGCGGTCGATCATGCGCGAGGTGAGCGTCTCCTTCTCGGTGAGGCGCCCCTCGCGGCGGAAGAAGCTGCCGGGGATCTTGCCCGCGGCGAAGAGCTTCTCCTGGTAGTCCACGGTGAGGGGGAAGAAGTCGATCCCCTCCTTCTTCTCGGCGGCGGAGACCGCCGTCACGAGGACGATCGAGTCGCCGAGGCGAACCCAGACCGCGCCGTGGGCCTGCTTCGCGACCTTGCCGGTCTCGAGCAGGATGCTCTTGCCGCCGACCTGGGCGGTCTTCTGGATGGGGGTCATGTGCACCTTTCCGGGCGGCCGCGCCGAGCGCGGACGCCGTCTTCGTGGCCCGCGGGTCGCGCGCCCGGGGAGCCGGAAAGGCGCCTCCAATCCTCACTGCGCGGCCCCTCCGGTGGAGGGGCGGCGGAGTCGGAATCGGAAGCGACCGTCCTGGTCCCTTCGCGCGCCCGGCCTGCGGGCGGTCCAACTGCGAACTTCCACTCTTCTCGCCCCGGGGCCGTGCCCGGAAGCGCGAGCGCCCCGGCCTTTCGGGCCGAGGCGCACGGTCCACCCGCTACTTGCGGATGCCCAGCTGATCGATCAGGGACTTGTAGCGGTTCTGGTCCAACGTCCTCAGGTAGTCGAGGAGGCGGCGGCGCTGCCCGACGAGCTTCAGGAGGCCGCGCCGGCTGTGGTGGTCCTTCTTGTGGGTCTTGAAGTGCTCGGTGAGGTAGCTGATCCGCTCGGTGAGCAGCGCGACCTGCACCTCGGGAGAGCCGGTGTCCTTCTCGTGCCGCTTGAACTTCGAGACCAGCTCCTGCTTCCGCTCCTGGACCAGCGCCATAGATGCTCCGTTTCGGTTTCTCGTCACCACCGCGGGGGCGAAGGCGTGCGCCGCGGGCGGTCGTGATCGAAAGGAAAGCGGGGTCTTAAGCGATCCGGAGGGGTTGGTCAAGGACCGTCCCCGTGGACCACACGGGGTACGTCGTGGTCGTGGACGTGGACGTGGACGTGGTCGACCGTCCACGTCCACGTCCACGTCGACGTCCAAGTCCACGTCCAC
>JAHWYA010000505.1 GCA_020028115.1 Anaeromyxobacter sp. | reverse complement strand
TCGTGTTCGCGACCCCGGTGTTCCCGTACGCGTACGGGTTCGGCGGTGGGCGACTCGGCCTCGTCCGGCGCGTGGCGGCGCGGGAGACCTCGACGCCCGCCACGACGACCCAGCTCGACGACTCCGGGGTCGGCCTCGTCCTGGCGGCGATCGTGGGCGGCGACGTGTTCCTCCACCCGCGGCTGAGCCTCGGCGCCGAGGTCGGCCTCGGGTACATGTCGACGCCGAAGCTCGAGGACGGCACCCCGAGCACGATGCTCCAGGCGAAGTCGTCGCAGGTGTTCACCGACGCGCAGGTCGTGCTGCGGTTCTGGTTCAAGTAAGCTGCGGGCTTGATCGAGGTCGCGCGGCTCACCTTCGACTACCCCGGGACGCGGGCGCTCCACGGCGTCTCGTTCCACCTCCCGGCGGGCAGCATCACCGCCCTCGTCGGCCCGAACGGCGCCGGCAAGACGACGCTCCTCCGCTGCCTCGCCGCGCTCGAGGAGCCGCTCGAGGGGAGCGTCCGCGTCGACGGCGTGGACGCGCTCGCCGAGCCGCGTGCCTGCCACCGCCGGCTCGGGTACCTGTCCGACTTCTTCGGCCTGTACGACGACCTCACGGTCGAGCAGGGCCTGCGCCACGCGGCGGCGATCCGTGGCGTCCCCGCGGCCCGCGACCGGGAGGTCGCGCGCCGCGCCGCCGGGCGGCTCGGGATCCTCGACCGGCTCGCCTCCCGCGCGGGCGAGCTCTCCCGCGGGCTCCGCCAGCGGCTCGCGATCGCCCAGGCGATCCTCCACGAACCGCGGGTCCTCCTCCTCGACGAGCCCGCGTCGGGGCTCGACCCCGAGGCGCGCCACTCGCTCGCGTCGCTCTTCGTCCGGCTGCGCGACGAGGGGATGACGCTCCTCGTCTCGTCGCACATCCTCGCCGAGCTCGACGCCTACTCGACGCACATGCTCGTCCTGCGGGACGGGCGGATCGTGTCGCACGAGCCGCTCGCTGGCGCGTCGTCCGCCGCGCCGGCGGCGCGGGTCACCGTCGCCCTCGCGCTCGCCCATCCGTTCCCCGCGCTCGCCTCGGTGCTCGCGGGCGTGGAGGGCGTCTCGGGCGTCCGAGTGGAGGGCGCGGGGGCGACGCTCGAGGTCCCCGCGGACGCGGAGGGCCAGCACCGCGTGCTGCGCGCGCTCGTCGAGGCCGGCGTGCCCGTCTGCGGCTTCTCCCCGGAGCGGCGGTCCATGGAGGACGCCTACCTCGCGACGCTGCCGGTCCGCCCCGCGGAGGGATCGCGATGAACCCCGAGCTCCGCCGGAACCTCTGGCTCGAGGCGACGCCGGTCCGGCTCGTGCTGATGCCCGCGATCCTCGGGCTCCTGCTCCTCCTCGCGTACGTGTCCGATCACCACCGGCTCGGCGAGGCCGTGGCCTCGACGGCGCTCGTCTGCGTCGCGCTGCTCACCTGGGTGTGGGGGGCGCACCTCGCGTCGGAGTCGGTCCTCTCCGAGCTGCGGAGCCGCACCTGGGACTGGCAGCTCACGAGCGGGCTCGGCGCGTGGACCCTCGCGTGGGGGAAGCTCTCGGGCTCGACGGCGTACGCCTGGTACGGGGCGGTCCTCGCGCTCGGCGTCTACGCGCTCGCCGAGCCCGAGCCGGGGACGCGCAAGGCGTGGGTCGCCGCGCTCTTCGTCCTCGCCGGGATCCTCGCCCAGGCGGCGACCCTCTTCGCGGCCCTCACCGCCGCGGGGCGCGACCGCGTCGTGACGCGGGCGCAGTCGGGCGCGTACCTCGTGTTCGGCGTGTTCGTCCTGTACCCGCTCGCGATGGCGGGCCTGTCGGTGCATGAGGTCGAGTGGTACGGCCGGACGCTGCACCGCCTCGACTTCACGGTCGCGTCCCTCGCCGCGTTCGCCGCCTTCGCGGTCGCCGGGGTCTGGATGCGCGTCCGCCGCGAGCTGCGCGTCCGCACGCTGCCGCTCGCCTGGCCCGCGTTCGTCGTGTTCGCGATGGCGTGGACGGGCGGCTTCGCCGCGGGCGGCTCCCGGCCGCGCGACGTCGAGCCGCTGCTCGTGGGGTTCGGGGTCGCGGTGCTCCTCACCTGGGCGACCGCGCTCGTGGATCGGAAGGATCCGGTGGCGCTCCGGCGCCTCGTGCGGGCGGCGCGCGAGCGGCGGTGGCGGCGGTTCGCGGAGGAGCTCCCGCCCTGGCTGCTCTCGCTCGCGATCGGGATCGGGACGTGGGCGGCGCTCACCGCGGCGCCGGGGCTCGCGGGCGAAGCCGGGCTCCACGAGGGGTTCCGCTGGACCGTCGCGGCGGTCGTCTTTTTCCTCCTCCGCGACCTCGCGCTCCTCGTCTACCTGAACCTCGGCGCGCGCCCGAAGCGCGCCGACCTCTTCGCGCTCGTCCTCTTCCTCGTCGGGTACGTCCTCGTGCCGCTCGTCCTGTCGGCGACGGGCCTGAAGGCGCTCGCCGCGCTCTTCTACCCGGACCCCGACCGGCCCTGGTGCGCCGCCGGCGCGTTCCTCGGCCTCGCGATCGTCGCGGGGCTCCTCGCGGTCCGCTGGGTCGAGCGGGAGCGCGCGCTCGGCTCCGCGGCCGGAGGCCCGGCGGGCGAGGGCCGGAGCTGACCCGCCGGGACCCGAAGCGGCCGTTTTCCGTTGTCCGACCGAGTTGATAGCCTCGCCGGGTGGCGAGGGGTCCGGGCGACGGCGAATACGGGGAGGGCGAGGCGGGGCCGATGGTCTCGGCGGCCCGGGCGCTCGAGGCGCTCGTGCCGCCGCTCCGGTTCGCGCTCGCGGGCGGCGTGCGCGCCGGGCGGCTCGCCCGGTTCGGCGCCACCGCCCACGGCGCG
>JAHWYA010000504.1 GCA_020028115.1 Anaeromyxobacter sp. | reverse complement strand
CCCGCTCCGCGCGCGCGACCCACGCGCTCGGCGCGAGGCTCGGCCGCCTCCTCGCGCCGGGCGACGTCGTCGCGCTGGTGGGCGATCTCGGTGCCGGCAAGACCCAGCTCGTCCGCGGAGCCTGCGCCGGCGCCGGCGTGCGACCGGAGGACGTCTCGTCGCCGAGCTTCGCCATCGTCGCGACCTACGCCGGGCGGCTCCCCGTGCACCACGCGGACCTCTACCGGATCGGCGACGAGGAAGAGCTCTACGGGACGGGCTTCGGCGACCTCGTCGGAGGGGAGGGGGCCCTGCTCGTCGAGTGGGCCGACCGGGTCCCGTCCGCGCTCCCCGCCGAGCGGCTCACGATCCGGCTCTCGCACGACGCGCGAGGGCCCGACGTGCGGCACGTGGACATCGAAGGAAGCGGGGAGAGGGCGGTCCTGCTCGTCGGCAAGCTCGCACGTGGACGTGGAGGTGGACGTCGACGTGGAGGTGGACGTGGACGGGAGATCGAAGGCAAGCGTTCCAAGCTCGCGACCACGACCACGACCAGGTCCAGGACCACGAAGAAGCGCAAGGCGAAGGCCCGGTAGATCCTTTCTCGGCTTCGTGCGTTCCTCTCGGGAAGGAGACCCCCTTCCCATGCGCCTCTTCGTCCCGCTTTCCCTCGTCCTCCCGTCCCTCGTCCTCGCGAGCCCCGCGCTCAAGGCTCCGTCCCGCATCGACGCGGTGACCGTCTTCCGCAACGGCGCGCGCGTCACCCGCGCCGCGAAGGTGGAGCTCCCCGCCGGCGCGTTCCGGGTCCTCCTGGAGGGCCTCCCGGATCAGCTCGACGACGACTCCCTCCGCGTCGAGGGGAAGGGGACCGCGAAGGCGCGGGTGTTCGGCGTCACCGTCGAGCGGATCACCGCCGAGGAGACCGCCGTCGCCGAGGCGCGCGCCGCGGAGGAGAAGCTCGAGAAGCTTCAGGACGAGGACCGGGCCCTCGACGATCGGGTCAAGGCGGCGCAGGCCCGCCTCGAGCTCGTCCGCTCGCTGCGGTCCACCTACTCGGAGGAGCGCGCGAAGAACCTCGCGGTCCGCGGCGTACCGGCCAAGGAGTGGGCGGACCTCGCGGCGTTCGTGGCGTCCGAGGTCGAGGAGGGCACGGTCGTCGTCCGCCGGGCGGAGATCGCGCGCCGGGAGCTCGCGCGCCGCGTGACGCAGGCGCGCGCCGACCTCGAGAAGGTCCAGGCGAAGCGCGGCAGGACGACCAAGACGGTGGCGATCGAGGTCGAGGCGGAGAAGGCGGGCGCCTTCGACGTCGCGGTCTCGTACGCGGTCGGCGCCGCAGGCTGGCAGCCGGTCTGGGACGCGCGGCTCGCCCCCGACGCGGGGACCATGGAGCTCGCGTTCTACGGCTCGATCTGGCAGCGGACCGGCGAGGACTGGAGCGAGGTGGCGCTGTCCGCGTCGACCGCGCAGCCCGCGCGCGGCCTGTACGTCCCGAAGCTCGATCCGCGCTACCTCGTCCGCGTGGAGCCGCCGCGGCCGCCGCCGCAGCGGTCGCGCTCCTCGATGCCGATGGCCGCGGCGCCCGCGCCCTCGATGCGCCGGGCCGAGGAGGCGGAGGAGCCGGAGGACGCGTACGTCGCGCAGAAGCAGCAGCTCGAGGTCGTGACCGCGACCGTCGAGGAGGGGCTCCTCTCGGCGTCGTTCCGGACGCCGCGCCGCGAGTCGGTGGACGGCTCGGGGCAGGCCCGGAAGGTCCCGCTCGCGCGCTTCCCGCTGAAGGCCCAGATCGTGCGCACCGCGGCGCCGCGGGTCGAGGCGGCGGCGTTCCTCACGGCGAAGGCGGTGAACGAGACGGGGATCCCGCTCCTCCCCGGCACCGCGGGCGTCTACGTGGGCGACGAGTTCGCCGGGCGCACCGCGATCCCGGCGACGCCGCCGGGCGGCGAGCTCGAGCTCGCCTTCGGCGCCGACGAGCGGGTGGAGATCGACCGGAAGGTGCTGGAGCGCCGGCACGAGACGGCCGGGATCGTCTCGAAGGACGACGTCTACCGGTACCGCGTCCGCATCTCCGTGAAGAACCGGTACCAGGCGCCGGTCTCGGTGAAGCTCCTCGATCTCGTCCCGGTCTCCCGCGACGAGAAGATCGAGGTGAAGATCCTCGAGGGGACGACCGCGGCGACGCGCGACGACCCGGAGCGCCCGGGCGTGCGCGTCTACGAGCTCGCGCTCGCCGCGCGCGAGGAGAAGGTCGTCGAGCTGCGCTACGACGTGCGCTTCCCCCGCGGCTTCCCGATCGCGGGCCTCGAGTAGCCGCCTCAGGCTGCGGAGGACGGGGCGCGGAGCGTCCCGCGGACGGCGTGGAGCCCGTCCTCCGTCGCGACGAGGCCGTTCTCGGGCACCTCCTCCCACGCGCCCGCGCCGATCCGCTCGCTCGCCACGGCGAAGACATGGCGCGGCCCGGCGTCGGTCGCGAGGTGGAGGGTCTTCCCGTGGCGGGTCGCGGCGAGCAGGCGGCCGTCCGAGACGACCAGGTTGAGGGTGGTCGGGCTCTCGGCGTGCGGGTCGGCGATCCGGATCACGGTCTCGGTCGTCTCGGCGAGCGCCCGGTGGACGCTCGCGAGCGACGGGCCGTCGAGCCCGCCGTGCGCGCGCAGGCGCGAGAGGAATACGAGGAAGCAGCGCTCGCTGTCCGTCTCTCCCCGCAGCGCGTCGCGGAGGTCCGGGTCGATCTCCGCGACGATCGCGTCCCGGACCGCCTGGACCTTCTTGTACCGGGCGACCGTGCCGTTGTGGGCGAAGAGCCACCGCCCGTGCATGAACGGGTGGGTGTTCTCGGACGTGACCGCGCCGACG
>JAHWYA010000503.1 GCA_020028115.1 Anaeromyxobacter sp. | reverse complement strand
AGGCCACCGCGCCGGCAGCGGCCGCCGCGGCGACGAGGGTGGCGACCCCCGCGAGGACCGATGGCCACATCGCCGCCGAGCATACCGCGGGTACGCGACCGGCGCCTGCGGCGCGCCGCGCGCTCCGGTGGCGGGGCGCCCGTCCGCCGCGGAGCCCTGCGCGCGGCGGGTTTCACCCGGTCCGGATACACTGCGTCCGGAGGGACGGCACGGTGACCCGCGGCTTCAGCACCTCTCGACGGCTCGCGCTCGGCTTCGGCGCCCTCGTCGCGCTCATCGCGAGCGCGTCGGCGGTCGCGCTCGCGGGCTCGGCCCGCGTCCACGACGGCCTCAATGAGACCCGCCGCCGCGAGGAGGGCGTCCGGCTCTCGCTCGAGCTCGCGAGCGCCGTCCGCGACCAGTACGCCCACCAGGCCCACACGATCATCATCGGGGACGCTTCGCACCTCGGGTTCTACGGGGAGGCGCGCGAGACGGTGGCGCGGCTGACGCGCGCCCTGCGCCAGGCCGCCGAGCGTCCGGAGGAGCGGGCGCTCGTCGACTCGATCGAGCAGGAGAGCCAGCGGCTCGACGGGATCTTCCGCGAGCGGATCGTGCCCGCAGTGCTCCGCGGCGACCGCGCGCACGTCCAGGAGGAGCACGGGCGCGCCCAGCTCTCCGTCACGCGGATCCAGGACCTCACGCAGGCGCTCGTCGAGCGTTTCGAGGCGTCCATCCGCGCGGTGCGGCGGGACCTCGCCGAGGTCGAGCGCCGCACCCGCACCTTCCTGGTCGCGCTCCTCGTCGCGGCGCCGCTCGTCGCGATCGCGGTGAGCGTCGTCATCGGCCGGTCCATCGCCGCGCCGGTGGCGCGGCTCGAGGCGGGCGCCGCCCGGATGGCCGCGGGCGACCTCGACACCCGCCTCGACGTGCGCGGCGCGCCCGAGCTCGAGGAGCTCGCCCGACGCTGGAACGACATGACGGCCGCGCTGAAGGGGCACCAGGAGCGGCTCGTCGAGTCGGAGAAGCTCGCCGGCATCGGGCGGCTCGCCGCGGGCGTCGCCCACGAGATCAACAACCCCCTCGGCGTCATCCTCGGGTACGCGAAGCTGCTCAGGAGGAAGTGCGACGGCTCGACGGCCGCAGACCTCGCCGTGGTCGAGGAGGAGACGCTCCGCGCGAAGGAGATCGTCGACGGGCTCCTCGACCTGTCCCGCCCGCTCCCGGCCGGGGCGGGCGACGTGGACCTGCGCGCGCTCTCGGACGAGGTCGTGTCGCGGCTCGCGGAGGCGCGGCTCCTCGACGGGGTGGCGGTGAAGGTCGACGGGCGCGCGAGCGCGCCCGGGCACCCGGAGAAGCTCAGGCAGGTGCTCGTGAACCTGGTCCGGAACGCCGCCGAGGCGGCGGGCTCGGGCGGGACGGTCGAGGTGCGGCTCGCCGAGCGCGACGGGCTCGCCGAGGTGGCGGTCGAGGACTCGGGGCCGGGGCTTCCGCCGGACGGGCGCGACCGGCTCTTCGAGCCCTTCTTCACGACGAAGCCGCGCGGCACCGGCCTCGGCCTCGCCGTGTCCCGCGCCATCGCGCGGGCGCACGGCGGCGACCTCGCCGCCGTCGGAGCGCCGGCGGGCGGGGCGCGCTTCACGCTCGAGCTGCCGCGGCGCACCGGGGGGGAGGCGTGACGATGGCGGGGAAGCCGGCGGTCCTCGTGGTGGACGACAAGGAAAACATGCGCCGGCTCGTCGCGCGGATCCTCGAGGACGGCTTCGCCGTCGAGGAGGCGGAGGACGGCGCCCGCGCGCTCGCCCTCGTCGCCACCCGCCCCTACGACGTCGTCGTCACCGACATCCGGATGCCGGGCGCGGACGGGTTCGAGCTCCTCGCCGCGGTGAAGGCGCGCGAGCCGGCGACGGAGGTCGTGCTCATGACGGGGTACGCGACCGTACCCGACGCGGTCCGCGCGATGAGGCTCGGGGCGTTCGACTACCTCGAGAAGCCGTTCGACCCCGACGCCGCGCTCGCGGTGGTGACGCGCGCGGTCGAGCACAAGCGGCGCGCCGACGCGGCGCGGAGCGCTGCGGCGCCCGGGGACGAGGACTCCTTCCACGCCCTCGTCGGCCGGAGCGCGCCGATGCGGGCGGTCTACCGGCTCCTCGAGAAGGCGGCCGGCGTCGACGCGACGGTGCTCCTCACGGGCGAGACCGGCACCGGGAAGGAGCTCGCGGCGCGCGCGATCCACTTCCACTCGGCGCGGCGCGAGCGGCGGTTCGTGCCGGTGAACTGCGGCGCGCTCCCGGGCGAGCTCGTCGAGAGCGAGCTGTTCGGCCACGCGCGCGGGGCGTTCACCGGCGCCGCCGGCGCCAAGCGCGGGCTCTTCCACGAGGCGCAGGGCGGCACGATCTTCCTCGACGAGGTCGGCGAGCTGCCGCTCGCGGCGCAGGTGAAGCTGAACCGGGTGATCCAGGAGCGGGAGATCCGGCGCGTCGGCGAGACGCAGGCGGTCCCCGTCGACGTCCGGGTGGTCGCCGCGACGCACCGCGAGCTCCGCGAGGAGGTGCGCGCGGGGCGCTTCCGGGAAGACCTCTTCTACCGCCTGAACGTCTTCGCGGTGACCCTCCCGCCGCTGCGCGAGCGGCCGGAGGACGTGCCGCTCCTCGCCGGTCACTTCCTCGAGAAGCACGCCCGCGCGCTGCGCCGGACCCTCCGCGGCTTCTCGGCGGACGCGCTCGGGCGGCTCGCCGCCCACGCGTGGCCGGGGAACGTCCGGGAGCTCGAGAACGTCGTCGAGCGAGCGGTCGCGGTCGCGGGCGGCGAGGTCGTGGAGGCGGCCGACCTCCCGCCCGACCTCGCCGCGCTC
>JAHWYA010000502.1 GCA_020028115.1 Anaeromyxobacter sp. | reverse complement strand
CGGCACAACGCGGTCGACAAGGTGGTCGGCGCGCTCGTGCGCGCGGGGCGGCTCGGAGCGGGCGCCCCGGCGCACGCCGGCCCGGCCGTCCTCGCGGTGAGCGGCCGGACGGGCTTCGAGATCGTCCAGAAGGCGGCCGCCGCGGGGATCCCCGCCGTCGCGTCGATCTCCGCGCCGACCTCGCTCGCGGTGGACCTCGCCGTGTCGGCCGGACTCACGCTCGCGGGGTTCGTCCGGGGCGGCGCGATGAACGTCTACGCGCACGCCGAGCGGCTCGTGCCGTAGTCGCCTTCCACTGCTCCTTCCCCCCGCACCCGCCTCCCCATGCGGGCTTCGACATGCAGCGCCGCGGGCGCGGAGGCGTCGAGGAGGCTAAGAAGCGGGAGGTCGCGGAGATTCCGTCGCCGGGAGTGGACGCGACCGGGAAGGAGTCGTTCCATGCAGGCCCCGGCGTGTAGCGCCCCGCAGCCCTCGCTCCACGACGCGCAGGGCCGCGCGATCGCCTATCTCCGCGTCGCCCTCACCGATCGCTGCAACTTCCGCTGCACCTACTGCTCCCCGTCCGACAACGAGCCACCCGAGGGGCTCCTCACCCGGCCGGAGCTCGCCCGCCTGTTCGCCCTCTTCGCCTCGGCCGGCGTGCGCCGGATCCGGCTCACCGGCGGAGAGCCGACGCTGCGGCGGGACGTCGTCGAGATCGTCCGGGACGCGGCGGCGACGCCCGGCATCGAGGACGTGGCGCTCACCACCAACGGCCACCGGCTCGACGAGCTCGTCGGGCCACTCCTCGAGGCGGGGCTCGGGTCGCTGAACGTCTCCCTCGACACGCTCGTCCCGGAGAAGCTCCCCGGCGTCTCCGGGCGCGGCGCCCGGCTCGACCGGATCCTCGCGGGCATCGACGCCGCCGCCGGCCGCTTCCGGTCGCTCAAGCTCAACACCGTGGTGATGCGCGGGGTGAACGAGGACGAGCTCGCCGCGCTCGTGCGCCACGCGTGGGATCGCGGCGCGCTCCCGCGGTTCATCGAGCAGATGCCCTTCACCGGGGGCGAGGTGGTGCCGCTCGCCGAGGTGCGCGCGCGCCTCGTCGCCGCGGGGTTCTCGCTCCGGCCCGACCCGTTCCGCGGCTGGGGCCCCGCGCGCCACGTGCGCGCCACCGAGCCCGGCGGCCGCGAGGGGCTCATCGGCCTCATCGGCGCGATGACCGAGAACTTCTGCGAGGACTGCAACCGGGCGCGCGTCGCCGCCGACGGCGGCTTCCAGGCGTGCCTGGGCGGCACGGAGCGGCTGTCGCTGCGCGACCTCATGCGGGGCGGCGCGCCGGACGCGGCCCTCGCGCTGGCGGTGCGTGGCGCGCTCCTCCGCAAGGCTCCGCGGCACCGGATGGACGAGGCGGGGAGCGGGCTGGTACTCCTGCCGATGCGCGGCATCGGGGGCTAGGGGCCGGCCGGAGGGGGACGATGTCGACGAATCGGTGGGCCATCGGGGTCGCGGGCACCGTGGCGATGATGTGCCTCGGGACCGTCTACTCCTGGAGCCTCTTCACCCAGCCGCTCATCGCCGCGTTCGGCTGGTCCAACACGACGACGACCTGGTGCTTCGCGCTCGCCATCTTCTTCCTCGGCGTCGGCGCGATCATCGGCGGGCGATGGCAGGACCGCCGCGGCCCGCGGCCGGTCGCCATCACCGGCGTCGTGCTCTGGGGGCTCGCGAACGTGCTCGCCGGGCTCGGCGGCGCCCGCTTCGGCGCGCCGTGGATGTACGCGACCTACGGCATCCTCGGCGGCCTCGGCCTCGGCCTCGGGTACGTGACCCCGGTCGCAGCCGTCGCGAAGTGGTTTCCGGACCGGCGCGGCCTGGGCACCGGGATGGTGGTGATGGGGTTCGGCCTCGGGGCGTTCGTCTACAACTACGTGCTGAAGGCGCTCCCGGCGTTCGCGTCGGTCGCCGCGGAGGCGGGCAAGGTCGTCGCGGCGCGCGGCGCCGGCACGCCTGGCGCGATGCTCTCGCCCGAGTCGTTCGGCACGCTCATGTCGACGTTCGTCTGGTCCGGCGTCGTGTTCGCGGTCGTCGGCGGGAGCTGCGCGTCGTTCCTCCGGAACCCGGGGGCGGCGGTCGCGTCCACGTCCACGTCCACGTCCACGTCCACCACCACGGCCACGGCCACGGCCATGGCCACGGCCAGGACGGCGTCGGCCGTCCCGACAGACTACCCGCCCTCGCTCGCCCTGCGGACGCCGCAGTTCTGGGCGCTCTGGGGGATGCTCTTCCTCAACGTGACCGCGGGGATCCTCTTCATCTCGAACGCCGTGCCGATCATGCGCGAGCTCACCGGCGCCGCGCCCGCCACCGCCGTCGCGACCTACGGTTTCATCGCGCTGTTCAACGGCCTCGGCCGGTTCTTCTGGGGAGCGGTCTCGGACCGGATCGGCCGCAACCTGGCCTACGTCCTCATCTACGGGACGCAGGTCGTCATCTTCCTCGTCGTGGGCGGCATCGGCACCCTGTGGCTCGTGGCGGCGCTCTTCGCGATCGTCCTCCTCGACTACGGCGGAGGCTTCGGGACGATGCCCTCGTTCACGGCCGACTACTTCGGGACGAAGTTCATGGGCGTGAACTACGGCTGGATCCTGACGGCGTGGGGCGTCGGCGGGATCCTCGCGGCGGCGATCCTGCCGCTCGTCACGCGCAAGCCGGGCGAGAAGCGCGAGGGGCCGTTCTACCGGGGCTTGCTTCGGCGGGCCCGGGTAGGCGCGTAGGGCGCGCCGCCCGCCATGCATTCACTGCTCGTGACTACCGACCCGCGCCCTACGCGACGACGGACGGCGCCTGCGGGGGCGCGGCCACGCCGGCGCCGCTCACCGGGATCGTCACCGTGAAGACGCTCCCCTTCCCCACGTCGCTCGCGACCTCGATGCGCCAGCCGTGCGCCTCGACGAGCTTGCGGGTGATGTAGAGGCCGAGCCCGAGCCCCTCCGCGTGCGCCGCACCCTTCGTCCGGAAGTAGCGGTCGAAGATCCGCGACAGGTCGTCCGCCGAGATCCCCGGCCCGGCGTCGGAGACGGAGAGCCGCAGCGACGACGGCGCCGCCGTGAGCGCGACCCGGACCTCGCTGTCCGGGACCGAGTACTTGAGGGCGTTCGAGACGAGGTTCGCGACGATCTGGTCGAGCCGCACCGGATCGGCGCTCACCGCCGGGACCGGCCTCGCCACGTCGATCCGCACGCGCTCGACGGCGAGGCCGCCCGCGACGCGCTCGCGCCAGCCGAGGAGGAACGCGGCGAGGTCCAGCGGCTCCGGGCGCAGCTCGAGGTGGCCCGCCTCCAGGCGCGCCGCGTCCACGAGGTCGCCGATGAGCCGCGTCATCCGCCCGGCCGTCCCGAGGATCGCCTCGGCACGGCGCGCGAGGTCCGGGTCCGGCGCGAGGCGCTTCACGATCTGGGCCTGGGCGACGATCACGTGCAGCGGCGTCCGCAGGTCGTGCGACACCGTCTGCATGAGCGTCTCGCGCTCCTCCTGAAGCAGCTCGAGCTCGGTGCGGCGGGACGCGAGCCCGGAGGCCATCGAGC
>JAHWYA010000501.1 GCA_020028115.1 Anaeromyxobacter sp. | reverse complement strand
CGGCGCAGGAGCTCGGCGAGACCGATCCGCGCGCCCTCGCCGCCGCGCTGCGCCGGACCGCGAACCGCGTGGCGCTCCTGTACGGCGGCGACCCGGGCGCCGCGCTCCGCACCCTCGCGCTCCTCGACCGGCGGCTCGACGGCGCCGCGCTCGACCCCGCGCAGGCGCTCGCGCTCCCCGACGTCCGGGACGTCGCCCTGTTCGCCCTCTCCGAGCCGTTCCTCGAGCTGCGCGCGGCCGTGCTGGGTTAGATTCCCGCCGATGGCCCGCCGCGCCGTGGTGCTCCTCTCCGGGGGGCTCGACTCCTCGACCTGCCTCGCCGTCGCCCGCGCGGAGGGGCTCGAGGTCCACGCGCTCTCCGTGGACTACGGCCAGCGCCACAAGGGCGAGCTCGCCCGCGCGCGCCGCGTGGCGCGGGCCCTCGGCGCGCACGATCACCGGATCGTGAAGGTGGACCTCTCCGGCTTCGGCGGCTCCGCCCTCACGGACCGCGCCATCGCCGTCCCGAAGGGCCGGTCGCCCAGCCGGATGTCCCGCGAGATCCCCGTGACGTACGTCCCGGCCCGGAACACGGTCCTCCTCGCGCTCGCGCTCGCCCACGCCGAGACCGTGGGCGCGGAGGAGATCTTCGTCGGCGTCAACGCCATCGACTACTCCGGCTACCCCGACTGCCGGCCCGCGTTCCTCCGCGCGTTCGAGCGGCTCGCGCGGCTCGCCACGAAGGCGGGCGTCTCCGGGCGGCCGCTGCGGATCCGCGCGCCGCTCCTGCGGCTCTCGAAGGCCGGGATCGTGAAGCTCGGCACCCGCCTCGGCGTCCCGTTCCGGATCACCCAGTCGTGCTACGACCCCGTCCGCGGACGGGCGTGCGGGCGGTGCGACGCCTGCGTGCTGCGCCGAAAGGGATTTGCGGAGGCCGGCGTGCCGGATCCAACTACGTACGTGTCCCGTAGCGAGGAGTGACGATGCCGCAGATCAAGAGGACCTATCCCGGCAAGAGCGCCGGGGAGATCTACTCGAAGGTGGACGAGGTGATGCAGCGGATCGCCCAGAAGCTCTCGCTCGACTACCAGAAGGACGCGAAGGCGCGGACCGGGAAGGTGTCGAAGCTCGGCGTCTCGGGCTCGTACCTCGTCTCGGAGGAACAGGTCACGGTCGACCTCAAGTTCCCCATGCTGATCCCGGGCTCGATGCGGCAGAAGGTGCAGGAGGACATCGAGCGGAAGCTCGACGGCCTCTTCCCGTGACCGTTCGGACCGCTCAGTCGATCGGGACGACGATCGCGCCCGCGCGCTCGTTCATCCGCTCGACCGCGGCGTAGATCGCCTGGAGCGGCGAGTCACCCGCGCCCGTCGCGGACTGGGCGCCGGCGCGCCGCCGCTTCGCGGACGGACCGGCGACGATCCGCGCCCCGGCGCGGCCGCTCATGGCGTCGGGCCAGACGCGGACCTGCATGCCGGCTCGGTACAGCGCGAGCAAGACCCGGCCCATCTCCGCGGCGACGCGTTCGTCGGTGTAGGTCATCGTAGATTCCGCGCGCGCGCGCTCCGGCCGGCGTCTCCGCATCGCCGCATCCTCCTCGCTCGCACCCGCGTCGTCGCATCCTATCGGGGGCGTCCGACAGGGCAATTTTTCGGGGGACACTCGCCTCTCTGCGCTCGGCTCGCGCCCCCCCGATCCCCCCGCTCGCTCCGGGGCAGCCTCATCCGGCTGCCCCTTCGCTCGCCGGCCCGGTCGGACCGTTGCCCGGGCGGTCCACCGGGATACTTTCCGGGTATGCCCGCGCGGTGGGGAAGCTTCGGGATCGGACTCGCGCTGATGCTCGCGCCGCTCGCGCTCGGCTACGACTCCGCCGGGGCGATCCTGCACGACGTCGCGGCCGGGCTCCTCGTCTGCGTGGGCGCCCTCGCGGCCCTGGAGTGGCCGCGGGCCCGGTTCGCGCTCGGGATCCCGGCGCTGTGGCTCGTCGAGGCCGGGCGCCGCTCGGACGACCTCCGCGCCACCGCGGCGGAGATCGTCTCGGGCGCGCTCCTCGTCGTCCTCGCGCTCGTCCCGAGCGCGCGCCGGGTGCCGCGCGCGGCCCCGCCCCTCGCGCCGCCACGCGGCGTGAGCGCGGCGCGCGGCGCCCTGTAGAATGCCGGAGTGATCCCGCTCGTCTGGGCGGCGCTCGTCGCCGCCGCGCCCGCGCCGCATCTTGTCCCCGGACTTCCTTCGCCCCGCGAAGCGGGGCTGGGGAGGGGGCTCGTAGACGTCGCGCGCGCGCTCCCCGACGCGGTGGTCGACCTCCGCTACGCCGTGCCGGGGAACGTCCTCGGCCGCGCGGTCTACCCGGAGGGCGCGCGGTGCCTCCTCCTCGCGCCGGTCGCGGAGCGGCTCGCCCGCGCGGCGGCGCGGCTCCGCGGCCGGGGGCTCCGGCTCGTGCTGTGGGACTGCTACCGCCCGCTCCACGTCCAGCGGGAGCTGTGGCGCCTCATGCCGCGCCGGGGCTTCGTCGCCGACCCGGCGAAGGGAGGCTCGAACCACAACCGCGCCGCCGCGGTCGACGTCGCGCTCGTCCGCGCGGACGGCCGCCCGGTGGCGCTCCCGACGGTGTTCGACGCCTTCGAGCCGAGAGCGCGGGCCTTCGCGACCGAGGGGGTGCCCGGCCCCGCCCGGCGGAACCGAGACCTCCTGCGCGGGGCGATGGAGGCGGAGGGGTTCCGGGTGAACCGGATGGAGTGGTGGCACTTCGACGCGCCGGAGGCGCGCGGCGCGAGGGTCCTCGACGTCCCCCTCGCGGCGGGAGGCCCGTGAGCGCGGCCGCGAACGCGCGCGCGCTGGGCGCGCTCGCCGGGCTCG
>JAHWYA010000500.1 GCA_020028115.1 Anaeromyxobacter sp. | reverse complement strand
GGCCCGTCGCAGACGGCGATCCCGGCGGCGCGGAGGGCGGCGATCTTCGAGTCGGCGGTGTCCTCGCCGCCGGAGATGACGGCGCCGGCGTGGCCCATCCGCTTCCCCGGCGGGGCGGTCCGCCCGGCGATGAAGCCGACCACCGGCTTCGTCATGTGGTCGCGCACGAACGCGGCGCCCTTCGCCTCCTCGGTCCCGCCGATCTCGCCGATCAGGATGACGGCGTCGGTGTCGGGATCGGCCTCGAACCGCTGGAGGCAGTCGACGAAGTCCGTCCCGTGGACCGGGTCCCCGCCGATGCCGACGGCGGTGGACTGGCCGAGCCCGAGGCTCGTGAGCTGCTCGACCGCCTCGTACGTGAGGGTCCCGGAGCGGGAGACGATCCCGATCCGGCCGGGCCGGTGGATGTGGCCCGGCATGATCCCGATCTTGCACTGCCCGGGGGTGATGACTCCCGGGCAGTTCGGCCCGAGGAGCCGCGTCCCCGGGCGCGCGTCGAGCGCGCGCTTCACGCGGACCATGTCGAGCACCGGGATCCCCTCGGTGATGCAGATGACGAGGGCGATCCCCGCCTCGGCCGCCTCGAGTATCGCGTCGGCGGCGCCGGCGGGCGGGACGAACACGACCGATGCGCTCGCGCCGGTCTCGCGCACCGCAGCGTCGACGGTGTCGAACACCGGCACGCGCTCCGCGAAGCGGGTGCCGCCGCGCCCGGGCGTCACGCCCGCGACGACCTGCGTCCCGTACTCGAGCATCTGCCCCGCGTGGAAGGAGCCCGCGCTGCCGGTGATGCCCTGGACCACGACGCGGGTGCTGCGATCGACGAGGATGGACACGGGTTCGCTCCGGTGGCGGGCGGGCTAGGCCGCCGCGCGGGCGGCCTCGACGGCCTTGCGCGCGGCGTCGCCGAGGTCGTCGGCGGCGATGATGGGGACTGCGCTCCTCGAGAGGATCTCCTTGCCGAGCTCCACGTTCGTGCCCTGGAGCCGGACGACGAGCGGCCGGTCGAGGCCGACCTGGTTCGCCGCGGCGAGGATCCCCTTCGCGATCACGTCGCACTTCATGATCCCGCCGAAGATGTTGACGAGGACCGCCTTCACGTGGACGTCCGCGAGGAGCAGCTTGAACGCCTCGGTGACCTTCTCCTCGTCCGCGCCGCCGCCGACGTCGAGGAAGTTCGCGGGGCGCCCGCCGGCGAGCCGGATGATGTCCATCGTCGCCATGGCGAGCCCGGCGCCGTTCACCATGCAGCCGATGTCGCCGTCGAGCGCGATGTACTGGAGGTCGTGCTCCTTCGCGCGCGCCTCGCGCGGATCCTCCTCGTCGGGGTCGCGCAGCGCGGCGACCTCGGGGCGGCGGTGGAGCGCGTTGTCGTCGAAGACCATCTTCGCGTCGAGCGCGACCACCGCGCCGTCCTCGGTGAGCGCGAGCGGGTTCACCTCGACGAGGGCAGCGTCGGTCGCGAGGTAGGCGGCGTGCAGCGCCGTCGCGAACCGGGCGAACGCGGGGACGGCGTCGCCCCCGAGCCCGAGCGAGAACGCGAGCCTCCGCGCCTGGTGCGGCATGAGGCCGGTCACCGGATCGACGCCGACCTTGAGGATCCGCCCGGGCGAGCGGGCCGCGACCTCCTCGATCTCCATCCCGCCGTCGGCGGAGGCGACGAGCGTCACGCGCCCGGTCTCGCGGTCGAGCGTGATCGCGAGGTAGAGCTCCCGCGCGATGCGCTGCCCCTCCTCGACGTAGACCTTCCGGACGACCTGCCCCTCCGGCCCGGTCTGCGGCGTGCGGAGCGTCATCCCGAGCATCGCCGAGGCGAGGTCGCGCGCCTCCTCCGGGGAGCGCGCGAGCTTCACGCCGCCGCCCTTGCCGCGGCCACCCGCGTGGATCTGCGCCTTCACCACCGCGAGGCTCCCGCCGAGCTCGCGGAACGCGCCCTCCGCCTCGACGGGCGACAGCGCGAGGTGGCCGCGCGGGACCGGGACACCGTGCGCTCGCAGGAGCTGCTTCGCCTGGTACTCGTGGATCTTCACGCGCCCTCCGCGTCGCGCAGCCGCTCGTCCACCTCGTCGAGCCGCCGCGCGATCCGCTCGAGCTGCCCACGTACGGCGAGGAGCGCGGCGAGGGCGTCCGTCGCCGACTCGCCGCGCGCCCGCGCCCGGCCTTCGAGGCCCGCGAGCGCCTCCCGCTGCGCGGCGAGCCAGCCGCGGGTCACGAACGCGCCCCGCTGCCCCTGCGCCACGAGGGCGTCCACCACCTGCGGCGCCGCCTCGGGGGGCGCGCACCGGCCACCGCGCCCGACGGCCGGCGGTGCCTCGCCCGAGGCGGCGCGCAGGAGGCCGAAGAGCGCCTCGGCGCGGGCGCCCGCCTCCTCCCGGCTCTCCTCGAGGGAGAGGATCCGGGCGAGCGCGAGCCCCGTCACGTCGCGCTCGGTGCGCGAGTCGAGCACGCGCACCTGCGACCCGGAGCGAACCAGCTCCGCGATGTCGGCATGGTTCACGTACCGTGACTGGAAAGGGTCGTAGATCTTGCGGTTGGCGTAGCGGCGGAGGACGCGGGTCTGCGCGGAGGTTGCCGTGTTCGCTTGCACGGGAAGGCGGCAAGAGCAAGCGGCGGGCCAGCCGGGAACGACTGGGGAAATTTTGCCGCAGCCCGGGAGCCCTTTCATTCTCGGAACGAACCTGTTTCGATATCGGAACATGACCGGACGAGTCGACCGCAAGCCCATCGTGTGGGCGTTCTCCCTCTCGCGCCTCAACGGCCTGCTCGCCTCGGTGGTCCCGGAGTTCGCCGCCTCCGCCGAGATCCGGATCTTCGACAAGGGCTTCGAGGTGGCGGTC
>JAHWYA010000499.1 GCA_020028115.1 Anaeromyxobacter sp. | reverse complement strand
TCGCGGCGGCGCGCCCCCGGGCCGCCTCGTCCGCCAGCGCGAGGGCGCGGCCGCCCTCCCCCGCCGCGGCGCTCCGCGCGAGCGCGTCGAGGATCCGGCGCGCGACCGAGAGGACGAGGAGCGCCGCCGCGAGGTGCAGGGCGAGGTTCACGGCGTGGTAGCCGGCGGGGCGGAGCCCGTGGACGGCGTGGTTGACCGCGAACGAGCCGCGCGCGAGCCACCGGCCGAACGGGAAGCCGCGGACCGCGCGCGCGAGCTCGGAGGCGGACAGGTCGACGGCGTGGACGGCCGGCTCGTCCACGATGTTCGGCAGATCGTCGAACTGGAGCGGGACCGAGGGCGAGCCCGAGTACGCCGCAGCCCCGGCGACGGCGATCGCGAGGGCCGGCGCCGCCCCGCGGAGCGCGCGCCGGAGACCGCCGGCGGGGGCGCCTGCGGGTCCGGGGGGCATGGCCTACGGGCGCCGCGCCTCGAGCCGCGCGAGGTCCTCGGCGGGCATCGTCACGTCGCCGAGCTTCCGGTCCGGCGAGACGGTGACGCCGTGGTAGTCGGAGCCCGCCGTCGGCACGAGGTCGAGCTCCTCCGCGATCCGGAGGAACTTCTCGCGCAGCGACGGCACGTGGTCGATGTGGTGGACCTCGAGGCCGTCGACGCCCGCCGCGCGCAGCCGCACGAGCTCGTGCCGGTCGAGCTTCGAGACGCCCGGGTGCGCGACGGTGGTCGTCCCGCCGGCGCCGCGGACGAGCCGCACCGCCTCCTCCGCCTCGAGGCGGTACCGCGCCACGTACGCGGACCGGCCCTCGCCGAGGTACCGATCGAAGGCCTCCTTCACCGTGGCGGCGGCCCCGGCCTCGACCACCGCGCGCGCGACGTGGGGGCGGCCGATGGTCTTCCCGCCGCTCCACTTCTCGATGTCGGCGACGCGGATCCGGACGCCGATCGCGGCGAGCTTCTCGACGATCTGCTGCATCCGCACGCGCCGGCGGACGGCGAGGAAGTCCTCGAACCGCTTCATCGTCGGGTGCTCGGGGTCGATGAAGTGGCCGAGGAGGTGGATCTCCTTCGAGTCGAGGAACGCGGACAACTCGATCCCGGGGACGAGCCGGATGCCCGCCCGATCGGCCGCCGCCCGGGCGGGACCGAGCCCCGCCACCGTGTCGTGGTCGCAGAGCCCCCAGACCCCGATCCCGGCGGCCCGTGCCCGCTCGGCGACCTCGGCGGCGCTGAACTCCCCGTCGGACGCGAGGCTGTGGGTGTGGAGGTCGATTCTCGGGTCGGTCGGGCCGGGGGCACCCATGATTTGTCCACCTCCGTTCTGCTAGGATACCGGCGCTTCGCAGGCGACGCCCTCCGTGGAGCGGAGGCGAGGAAGGACCCATGCAGCACGTACTCCGCATCTCGCGCAAGATCGACTACGGCCTGCGGGCGATGATCTACCTCGCCTCGATCCCGCAGGACTCGGTCGTGCCGTTCCGGGAGATCGCCCGGCAGATGGACGTCCCCGAGGACTTCCTCGCGAAGATCCTGAAGACCCTGGTGGATCAGGGCCTCGTCCGCTCCACCCGCGGCCCGCACGGCGGCTACGCCCTCGCGCGGATCCCGGCGGCCATCAGCTTCCTCGACGTCATCGAGGCGGTGGAGGGGCCGGTCGCCCTGAACGTCTGCCTCGACGGCGAGGACGCGTGCGGGCACTCCACGTCCTGCACGATGGTCTCCGTCTGGCGGCTCGGGCAGGAGCGGATGCTCGACGTGTACCGGCAGGCGAAGCTCTCCGAGCTCGCCTTCAAGCCGGCCGACGACGGGCAGATCGGGCTCGTGCAGCTCTCGCTGCAGGCGGCCGCCCGGACCCCTACCATCTGATTTGCGAGCGCAGGGGCAGCCGGATGAGGCTGCCCCTGAGCGAGCGGGGCCCCAGCATCGCGCAGCGATGCGGTTCCGAAGTTGGGGGGCGCGAGCCCGCGAGGCGAGTGTCCCCCCGCTGCAACGTTGACGGGGCCTTCCGCGGCGACTAACGTCCGCCGCCGCCATGGCCCAGTCCCCGAAGAAGCTCCGCAAGCGCTACCTGTCGCGTCCCCCGGTCGAGCCGATGCGGCTCCGGCCGAAGATGACGGTCGAGGACCTCGTCGACGTGTACCGGCGCGCCGGCGCCTTCAACGGCGGCCGCCTCGCGGAGGGGTGCGACCTCTTCGGCCGGATGATCGACTCGAACGCGACCATCGCCCTCACCGTCACCGGCGCGATGGCGCCCGCGGGCATGGGCGGCGCGATCCAGGCGATGATCGAGGCGGGGTTCGTCGACCTCGTCATCGCGACGGGCGCGAACCTCTACCACGACCTCCACTTCGCCCTCGAGCTGCCCGTCGTCCAGGGCCACTTCCAGGTGGACGACAAGGAGCTCTACCGGGCGGGGATCGAGCGCATCTACGACATCTTCATCACCGAGGACTCGCTCCTCGACACGGACGCCTTCGTCCGGGAGGCGCTCGAGAAGGCGCCGCCGGAGCTGCGCGGCAACATCTCGACGCCGCAGCTGCACCACTACCTCGGCCACCTCGTCGCCCAGCACGCGCCGCTGCCCGAGAAGAGCTGGGTCGCGACCGCCGCGAAGTACGACGTCCCGATCTTCACCTCGTCCCCCGGCGACTCGTCGATCGGGATGAACGTCGCCGCGATGAAGCTCCGCGGCGGCCTCACGACCGTCGACCCGGACCTCGACGTCCTCCTCTCGACCGCCATCGTGTACGACGCGGACGTGAACGGCGTCGTCATCCTCGGCGGCGGCTCGCCGAAGAACTTCTACCTCCAGACGCAGCCCACGCTCTGGCAGATCCTCGACCTGA
>JAHWYA010000065.1 GCA_020028115.1 Anaeromyxobacter sp. | reverse complement strand
CGCCTTCGCGAGCTCCCGGCAGGCGCGCGCGATCCCCTCGGCGTCGAGGCCGAGCTCGGCGCGCTGCTTCGCCGCGTCGCCGTGGGTGACGAACGCGTCCGGCAGGCCGAGCCGCCGCACGAGGAGGCCGTCCGCGATGAGGCCGCGCTTCTCGAGCACCTCGAGGACCGCGGAGCCGAAGCCGCCGGGGAGGCAGCCCTCCTCGACCGTGACGAGCCGGCCGGCGCGGAGCGCCTCCGCCGCCACGAGCTCCTCGTCGAGCGGCTTCACGAACCGCGCGTCGACGACGGAGACGGCAAGCCCGGAGGCGGCGAGGGCCTCCGCCGCCGCGAGCGCCGGCCGGACCGTGGAGCCGAGCGCCACGACGCACACGTCCGGCTTGCCGGCGACCGCGCGCGCGATCCGGCCCTTCCCCACCTCGAGCGCCTTCGGCTCGGGGTCGAGCGGCACGCCCTCGCCGGCGCCGCGCGGGAAGCGGAACGCCGCCGGCCCGTCGAGCGCGACCGCGGTGTGGAGCATGTGGCGGAGCTCGTTCTCGTCCGACGGCGCCATCACGACGAGGTTCGGCACGCAGCGCAGGTACGCGAGGTCGAACGCGCCCTGGTGCGTCTTCCCGTCCGCGCCGACGATGCCGCCGCGGTCGAGCGCGAACGTCACCGGCAGCCGCTGGAGCGCCACGTCGTGGACGATCTGATCGTAGGCGCGCTGCAGGAAGGTCGAGTAGATCGCGACGACCGGCCGGATCCCCTCGCAGGCGAGCCCCGCGGCGAACGTGACCGCGTGCTGCTCGGCGATCCCGACGTCGTAGGTCCGGTCCGGGAACCGCTGCTTCGCCCGGACGAGGCCGGTCCCCTCCAGCATCGCGGCGGTGATCGCGACGACGCGGTCGTTCCGCTCCATCTCGTCGCAGAGCGCGTCGGCGAAGAGGTCGGTGTAGCCCTTCGACGCCTTCTTCGTCGGCTTCCCGGTGGCGACGTCGAAGAACGAGAGGCCGTGGCCGCGGGTGGCGGAGTCCTGCTCGGCGGGCTCGTACCCCTTCCCCTTCTGCGTCACCGCGTGGAGCAGCACCGGCGCGTCGAACGTCGCGAGCTTCTGGAAGGCCTCGACGAGCCCCCTCACGTCGTGGCCGTCGACCGGCCCGACGTAGTGGAAGCCCAGCCCCTCGAAGAGGATGCCCGGCGTGACGAGCGCCTTCGTCGCGTTGATGCCGTGGCGGATGACCTCGATCGCCTCGGCGCCCTTCGGGAGCTTCGAGAGGAAGTCCTTCACCGAGTGGCGCCAGCGGTTGTAGGTGCGGGAGGCGAACTTCTTCGAGAACCACTCCGAGAGCGCGCCGACGTTCGGCGAGATCGACATCTCGTTGTCGTTCAGGACGACGAGCAGCTGCCGGCCGAGGTAGCCGACCTGGTTCAGCCCCTCGAAGGCGACGCCGCCGGTGAGGGCCCCGTCGCCGAGCACCGCGACGACCTTGCCCGGCGTCCCGGCGATCCGCATCCCCTCGATCATCCCGAGGGCGGCGCTGACGGCGGTCGAGGCGTGGCCGACCCCGAACGCGTCGTGCTCCGACTCGTGCCGCTCCGGGAACCCGGCGAGGCCGCCCGGGAGGCGGATGGAGCGGAACCGATCGCGCCGCCCGGTGAGGAGCTTGTGGGCGTACGCCTGGTGGCCGACGTCCCAGACGATCTTGTCCCTCGGCGAGTCGAAGACGTAGTGGAGCGCGACGTTGATCTCGACCGCCCCGAGGGACGACCCGAGGTGGCCGCCGTTCCGCGCGCAGGTCACCACGATCTCGTCGCGGAGCTCCTGGCAGAGCGCGGGGAGCTCGTCGATCGAGAGGATCTTCAGATCGGCGGGCGAGTCGATGCGGTCGAGCAGCCGGGGCATGCGGTCCTCCGTCCTACTTCGTGCGCGCGACGACGAAGCGCGCGAGCGCGCGGAGCGCGTCGGCCCGGGGGCCGAGCGGCGCGACCGCGGCGAGCGCCTCGTCGAGGAGGGCCCCGGCGCGGCGGCGCGCCTCCGGGATCCCGACGAGGGCGGGCAAGGTCGACTTCCCCGCCGCGGCGTCCTTCCCGGCGCGCTTGCCGAGCGTCGCCGTGTCCGCGGTGAGGTCGAGGAGGTCGTCCGCGATCTGGAACGCGAGGCCCAGCTTCAGGCCCCACGGGTGGACGGCCTCCGCGGACGCGCCCGCGGCGAGCGCCCCGCCCGAGACGGCGGCCGCGAGCAGCGCCCCCGTCTTCGTGGCCATGAGCTGCGTCACCTCGGCCTCCGACAGCCGCTGCCCCTCGCCCGCCATGTCGCGCGCCTGGCCCTCGACCATGAGGTAGGCGTTCGCGGCGAGGAGGCGGGCGAGGCGCGCCGCGGCGGGCTCGCCTCCCTCGAGCAGGTGCTCGAAGGCGAGCGACTGCAGGCCGTCGCCCACGAGGACCGCGGTGGCCTCGTCGAAGGCCTTGTGGACGGTGGGCCGCCCGCGGCGGAGGTCGTCGTCGTCCATGGCGGGCAGATCGTCATGGACGAGGGAGTAGGTGTGGACCGCCTCGAGCGCCACGGCGAAGCGCATTGCGAGCGAGGTGTCGGACGCATCGCCGCCGTGGGCCTCGCACGAGGCGAGGACGAGGGCGGGGCGGAGCCGCTTCCCGCCGCCGAGGAGCGCGTACCGCAGCGCCTCGACGAGCCGCGGCGGCCCCTTCCCGGCGCGCGCGTCGGCGAGCGCCGAGAGCCTCGGCTCGACCTGCGCCGCGACGCGGCGGAGGTAGTCCTCGACCGGGAAGCCCGTGCTCAAGCGGCCACCTTCTAGCACACGCCCCCTCTATGCGGGAGCAGGGACGGCGCCGGCGCGCTCGTCGAGGATCTGCCGGATCCGCGCGACCAGCCGGTCCATGTCGAGCGGCTTGGGGAAGTAGTCGACCGCCCCGGCCTCGATCCCCGCCCGCTCGTCCTCGAGGCTCTTGCGCGCCGAGATGAAGATGACCGGGATGTCGCCGAAGGTCGGGTTCTTCTTGATGGCGCGGCAGAGCTCGAACCCGTCGATCCAGCTCATCATGACGTCGAGCAGGATCACGTCCGGCCGGTCGACGTGCATCGCCGAGATCAGCCGGAGCCCGTTCGCCGCCTGCCCGACGTCGAACCCCTCGAGCTCGAGCGCGAGCGTGAGCATCTCGCGCGTGTCGCGGTCGTCGTCGACGATGATGACCTTCGGCTTCCGTGGAGAGGGCTCGGCCGGCATCGTCAGGAGCCCTTCCCCGCGACGCCGGGCGCGAAGGGCACGGTCTCGTCCTCGCCGCCGGCGCTCCGCACGAGCTGCTCGACGCGGCGCTCGGCGTCCTCGAGCTTGCGGGAGGCGTCCTTCGCCAGCCGGACCCCCTCCGCGAACTTCTCGATGGACTGCTCGAGCGAGAGCTCACCCGACTCGAGCTCGCCGACGACGCGCTCCAGCCGCGCGACGATCGCGTCGTAGCTCTCCTCTCCCGCGCCCTGGGCCGCTCGCTCGTTCGTCGCGCTCAATCGCTCCTCGCTCTTTCCCTTAACCGCTTCCCTTAACCGCGGCGCGAAAGGGGGTCAACGCCCGACCCGCCGGAGGCCGGGTCCGCCGTCCCCCCGCCGGGCTCCGTCCGGCCGGGCAGCGGGTCCTCTCCCCGGTCCCGCGCGGTCACGCGGGCGTCGAGCCAGCCCTCCGCGAGCGCGATGCGCACCGCGTCATCGGGCCGGACGCCGGCGGACCGGGCGACGAGCCGGCCGTCCTCGCGGAGGACGAGGGCGAACCCGCGGGCGAGGAGCTTCGCGACGTTGGCGGGCTCGAGGCGGCCGGCGAGCCGCTCGACCCGGAGCCCCTCCCGGCGGAAGTACGCCGCCTGCCAGGCACCGAGCCGCCGGGTGGCCGCCTCCATCCGGAGCAGCACCTCCCGGACGTGCCGGCGCGGCTCCTGCCGCGAGAGGCGCCCGCGGAGCTGGTCGAGCCGCTGCCGGGCGGCACGGCGCGGCCCGCGGACGGCCGCCGCCGCCCGGTGGAGGAGGTCGTCGACGCGGTGGCTCGCGCGGGACAGGAGGTGCTTCGGGTCGGAGAGCTCCGCCCGGAGCGCGCGGACCTCGCGCCGGCGCCCTTCGAGCCCGGCGAGGACGGCGCGCTCGGCGCGCCCGGCGAGCGCGCGGACCTGGGCCGCGAGCTCGTCCCGGACCGGCGCGACGAGCTGAGCGGCGTGGGTCGGGGTCGCCGCGCGCACGTCGGCGACGAGGTCCGCCACGGTGACGTCGACCTCGTGGCCGACGGCGGACACGACCGGCACCGGGCAGGCGGCGATGGCGCGCGCGAGCCGCTCGTCATTGAACGCCCCGAGGTCCTCCTGCGAGCCGCCACCGCGCGTCACGACGACGACGTCGCAGTCCGCGCGGCAGAGCCCGCGCATCGCCGACACGACGGTCGAGGCGGCGCCCTCGCCCTGCACGCGGCACGGCGCGACGAGGACCGGGACGGACGGGAACCGCCCGTGGAGGACCCGCAGGAAGTCGCGGAGCGCGGCCCCGCTCGGGCTCGTCGCGACGCCGACCCGCCGCGGGAGGAACGGCAGCGGGCGCTTGCGCGCGGGATCGAGGAGCCCGTCCGCCTGGAGCCGCTCCTTCACCTGCTGCAGCAGGAGCGCCATCGCGCCCGCGCCGCGCGGCTCCACCTCCTGGACGACGAGCTGGTACTTGCCGTGCGGCGGGTAGATCTCGACGAACCCGCGGGCGATCACCTCCTGCCCCTCGTCGAGCCGGAACGGGAGCTTCCGCGCCTGCGACGCCCAGAGCACGGCGCCGATCACGGCCTCGTCGTCCTTGAGCGAGAAGTAGAGGTGGCCGCTCGCCTGGCGGCGCAGGTTCGCGACCTCGCCGGCGACCCACACGTCCCGGAACTTCGGCTCGACCGCGTTGCGGAGGGCGCGCGTGAGCTCGCCGACCGACCACGGCCGCGGCAGCGCCCGCTCGAAGAGCTCGCCGGTGCCGGCCGCCGGCGGCCGCCGCCCGTTCACGCCCGCCTCTTCGCGCGCACGCCGTCGCGCTCGTGGATGAGCAGCCCGAGCAGCGCGTCCACGTCCGCCTGGGCCGCGAGCCGCCACGGCGCGAGCGACGGGCCCTTGCCGACGTGCACGCCGAACACGAGCGGCGCGCCGACCGCGAAGGCGTCCTCGTCGGTCACGTCGTCCCCGAGCACGATGGCCGCGTCGCACCCGAGCTTCGCGACGAGGGCGCGGACCGCGTCCCCCTTCGACGGGAAGTCGTGCGGGAGCACGTTGAGCACCCGCTTCCCCGGGATGATCCGGGTCCCCTCGAGCTGGTTCGCCGCCTCGTACACCGCCCGCTCCGCCCTCGCGATCGCCTCCGGACCGCTCCCGAGCCCATAGTGCACGGCGAGGGTCGAGCGCTTGTCCTCGAAGTGGATCCCCTCGACGTCGCGCAGCGCCTCCTCGAGGCGGCGCCGCCAGCCGCGGACCTTCCGGGCCACCGCCGCCGGCACCGGGACCGGCCGCCCGAGCTCGAACCCGTGGTTCCCGACGACCGTCGCGTCGATCCGGCCGACGAACCGGGCGCAGTCGCGCCAGGCCCGTCCTGAGACGACCGCCACGGGATAGAGCCGCGCCACCCGCCGGAGGAGCGCGCGGGTCCGCGGCCGCATCCGCGCGCCCGAGGGATGCTTCACGAGGGGCGCGAGGACCCCGTCGTAGTCGAACACGAGGAGGATCCGGCGCGGCGCGGCCGCGCCGCCGACGAAGCGGGCGATCGCGCCGCGGTGGCGGGGATGGAGCAGGTCCTTCATGCGGGCGGCGGGGCGTACGATAGCACCGCGGCGCGGGCGGCGCGCCCGTGTCTTTCGCGCGGAGCGCGCGTAGAATCACCGGCCGTGCGACGCATCCTCCTCGCCGAGGGCCACGGACCCACGCGCGAGTTCGTCACGCGCGCGCTCGCGGACGCCGGGTTCCAGCCGATCGTCGCCCAGGACGCGGAGCGGGCGTACGAGCTCTTCGCGTCCCAGCGCCCCGCCGCCGTCGTCCTGTCGGCGGACCTCGGCGAGGGCGGCGCGGCGCGCCTCGCCGAGCGGCTCCGCGCGGCGGACCCGCGGGTGCTCGTCGTCGTCACGGACCAGGAGCACCTCGGCCGCGCGCGCGGCCTCTCCGCGGTCCTCCCGCTCAAGGCGAACGCCTACGTCGCGAACCCGACCAAGCGCGAGCTCGTGGACAAGCTCCAGCACCTCGTGGCGCAGAGCGCGAACGCCCACGTCGGCCTGCGCGGCGCGGCCCTCGTCCTCTCGCGCGCCCCGACGGCGAAGGGGGAGCTCCGGGCCGGCGTGGTCCCGCGCATGCTGCACCAGATCTGGCGCGCCCTCTCGGAGGGGATCCTCGTCCTGGAGGACGGCACGCAGGAGCGCCGGTTCTGCTTCCTGCGGGGCGTCCCGGTCGCGTACCAGTCCGGCGACCCGGCCGAGGGGCTCGTCGGGTGGCTCGCGTCCTCGGGCCGGCTCGACGAGACGCACCGCGCGCACGCCGTCGAGGCGATGGCGAGCGGCCTCTCCGCGGGCGCGGCGCTCATCGCCGCCGGCGTGCTCGAGCCCGGGGAGCAGCTCCAGGCCGCGCTCCGCGCCCACCTCCGCGCGATGCTCCTGCGCGCCGTCGGCGCGCGCGAGGGGCGGTGGCGGTTCCACCCTGGCCCGGAGTTCTCGAGCGAGGTCCACGCGGTCGAGGTCCTCCCGCTCCAGCTCGTCCTCGAGGGCGGCCGCGCCACGCTGCCGGCGAAGCACTTCGCCGACGCGCTCCGCGCGGTGATGGACGCCTACCCCGCGCGCACCGCGGAGTTCCAGCAGCTCCTGCCCGCGTGCGGCCTCTCCTCGCAGGACCTGCGGCTCGCGCTCTCGCTCGAGGGCCGCGAGACGGCGCGCGCGTGGCTCGCGCGGCAGAAGGACCTGCAGCCCGCGCTCTCGCTCCTCTGGTTCCTCTCCCTCGTGTCGGCGGTCGCCTTCGGGGACGACCCCGCCCCCTCCGACGGGTACGGCGAGGCCCCGGTGCGCCGGAAGAAGCCGCTGCCGCCCGACCGCGCCGAGGCGCTCCGCCAGGCGGCGCTCCAGATCCTGCCGGGCACCTACTTCCACGCGCTCGGGGTCGACATCGCCGCCGAGGGCGAGGAGGTCGAGCGCGCGTACCAGGAGGTCGCGAGCCGGCTCCACCCCGACACCTTCGCCGAGTACGACGCGGGGGACCTCGAGGATCTCCTCGCGGCCGTCCAGGACAAGGTCACCGCGGCGCACCGCGTGCTCTCGAACGAGGAGAAGCGCCGCGCCTACCTCTCGTTCCTCGTCATCAAGTTCGAGCTCACCGGGACGCGGCGCCCCGGCATCGTCCTCGACGCCGAGATCGCGCTGAAGCGCGGCGAGCGCGCGCTCCTCATGCGGCGCCACGCGGAGGCGGTCCAGGTGCTCCGCGCCGCGGTGGACGCGAACCCGAAGGAGCCCGAGTACCAGGCGATGCTCGGCTTCGCGGAGCTCTTCGACCCGGTCCTCCCGGCGGCGGAGCGGGCGCAGGAGGCGAAGCGCTGCGCGCGGCGCGCCCTCGCCCTCGCGCCCGACCACCCCCGCGCGACCGCGGTCCTCTCCCTCGCGGAGCAGGCCGCGGGCGACGCGGCGGAGGCCAGGCGGGTCGTCCTCGCCGGGCTGAAGGCGCACCCCGGGAGCGAGGTGCTGAAGCGGGTGCATCACCGGCTCGTCAGCACCCGCGCGTAGGATGCGAGCGCAGGGGCAGCCGGATGAGGCTGCCC
>JAHWYA010000064.1 GCA_020028115.1 Anaeromyxobacter sp. | reverse complement strand
GAGGCCCGCCCAGAGAATGCCGCGCGGCCCCGCCGCGAGGAGGAACGTCGCGCCCGCGAGGACGAACGCGGCCCCCGCGGACGTGTAGAAGTAGAAGTTCGCTGGCGTCCGCTCGCGCTCGACGAACGCGAACGCGACGGCGTACGCCGCGGCCCCGAACACGAGCGAGAGCACGCCGAGCGCGAGCGGGCCCGATCCGATCCCGGCGCGGGCGGTCACGAACGCGGCGCCGCCGAGGCCCGTGACGAGCACCGCCGCGGACTGGACCGTCTCGAACGCGACGACGCTCCGGCGCAGGCCGAGGGTCCGGACCGCGGTCGAGCCGAGATAGGCCGCGATGAGGGCGAACTGCACGAGCACCGCGGTGACCGGCCCGTCCGGCGCGCCCGGCCGGACCGCCTCGAACGCGAGGAAGAGGACGGCGAGGTCCGCCGCGATCGCGACGGGCCAGCGCAGACCGTGCCAGTCGAGCACGTACCCGAGCCACACCGTCCCGACGCCGAGCACGACGAGGAACACGAGCGGCGGGGCGACGCGCCCCTGCGCGAGCATCAGCGCGTACGCGGCCGGGATCGCGGCGAGCACGACGAGCCACGCGAGCGTCTGGAACTTCCGCCGCGCCGCCACCGCGAGGGCGACGGCGGTGAAGGCGGAGAGGAGGAACGCCGCGATCCAGGTCGGGATGACCTTGAACCGCGAGGTGACCTCGAAGAGCAGCGGGAAGCCGATCGCGACCGCCGCTGCCCCGTGGAAGCCGGCGCTCGCGAGGCTCTGCCGCGCCGCGGCGCGGTCGGCGAGCGCAACCCAGATCCCCGCGTAGACGAACCCCATCCCGACGCCGATCCAGACCGGGAGCCGGCCGCTATCGGTGAGCGCGCGCAGGAAGAACCCGCCACCGAGGACGAGGATCGTGCGTCCGACGAGCGAGACCGTCGAGGCGACAGATGCGGCATCCTGCCGCAGCATCGCGACAGCCGCATCGCTCGCCGGTGCGGCTGCGGCTGCGGCAGCAGCGCGCACCCGGCGTGCGGATGCGGGCGTGAGCCCCTTCTCGAGGAGCGCGACCCGCCGCCCCATCTTCTCCATCGATTCCGAGAGTTCCGCGACCTTCGCCTCGAGCTCGGCCACGCGATCGGACATACGCGGAGCAAATCACACTCCGTGCGACAAAAGGTACCAGGTCACCCCCGGGTGCCTTGAGTCAATGTCTCACTGACTTGACGCGGATCAACCTCGGCGACGCTTCACGAAGGCGCCGTGGAACTCGCCGATCCGCCGCACGACCGTCTCGATCTCGTCGAGCGGCGGCAGGATGGTCGTCCTGAAGTGGGCCGTGCCGGGAAGCTGCCCGAACCCGGACCCGTCGACGACGCAGATGCCGGTCTCCTCGAGGAGCGCCATGCAGTACTCGAAGTCGCCGACGCCGGGCGGCAGGTCGACCCGCGGGAAGGCGTACATGGCGCCGGTCACCTCGTTGCATCGGATGCCCGGGACCGCGTCGAGCCCCTTGCTCACGATCGCGGCCTTCGTGCGGAGCGCCTCGAGGATCTCGCGCCGCTCTCGCTCGTAGAGCGCGTGGGACGGGCTCCCCGCCCGCGGAGGCGACACGAGGAGGTACGTCACGACCTGGCCGACCGAGTTCGCGCAGAGCGCGATCGACTGGAGCTTCGTGATCTCGTCCTGCACCGGCCCCGGGACGTTCCGGCACTCGAGGTAGCCGCCGCGGTGGCCGCACTCTCCGAGGTAGCCCTTCGACACCGAGTGGAAGCTGAAGAGCGACACGTCGCGGAGCGCGAGCCGCTCCAGCACGCGCGCGAAGGAGACGAAGCGGTCGCCGGGCCGCCAGACGTTCGCCTGGTAGACCTCGTCGGCGAGGACGGAGAGGCCGTGCTCCGCGGCGAACCGGAGCACCATCTCGACGTTGGCCTCGTCGAGCACGGCGCCGCTCGGGTTGCCGGGGTTGATGACGCAGATCGCGCGCGGGCGGATGCCCCGCCGCCGGGCGTCGGCGATGGAGCGGTCGAGGATCTCGCGGGAGAGCTTCCACCCGTTCGCCTCGTCGAGGTGGTAGCCGACCTGCGCGCCTCCGTAGAGCGTGATCGTCGCCGAGTAGAGCGGGTACTGCGGGATCGGGATCATGATCCCATCGCGCTCGTCGGCGACGAGGATGCGAAGCGCCGACTGGACGCCCTTCGACGCGCCGTCGGTGAGGAAGATCGCCTCCGCGTCGGCGGCGATGCCGTCGCGCTCGGAGATGAAGCGGGCGATCGCCTCGCGGACGAAGCGGTACCCCTTCGACTCCGTGTAGGCGCCGAGGCCGTGGCGCGTCTCGCGTGCGAGCAGGCGCGACGTCTCGAGGACGTCCTCGGGGAACGTGCCCGCCGGGACGAGCGTGGCGAGCTCGGGGTACTCGGCGAGGGCGAGCACCTGGCGCACCCAGGTCATCGGGCGCTGCCCGAGCGACTGCGGGTTGCCGATGTTGCAATAGATGATGCGGCGCCCCTGCCGCTCCAGCTCCTGGGCGCGCGCGACGATGGGGCCGCGGACCGCGTACTCGCAGTCGCGCACCGCACGGCCGATGTCTTCGTGGCGGATCACCGACGTCTCCTCGAAAGGGTCGATGATGTTAGCAGACCTCCGGCCGGCCCGCCTTCCCCCGCGTCACCGCGCGAGGCCGCGCCGCGAGTAGAGCGCCACACCCGCCGCCACCGCGACCGCCGCCGCCAGCGCGCCCCGGTGCGTCCGGAGCCACAGCTCCACCGAACCCCGCCGCGCGATCCGCCCGAAGATCCCGCGGGAGCCGCGGTCGCCGGGGAGGGGCGCGTCCACGTTGTCCTCCGCCGGCTTCGGCGCGATGTCCGTCGTCTGGGCCCGCCACGCCATCCGGGCGAGGTACCGGTCGAGGAGCCCGGGGATGAACCGCTGCCCGACGATGGCCTTCATGGTCGACCAGCCGATCCAGAGCTCCCGCGGCGCGTGGCGGGCCGCCCAGAGGATCCCCTCCGCGATCGTCTCCGGCTGGTAGACGGGCGGGACCGGGCGCGCGTGAGCGTCCAGCCGGTTCCGCACGACCTCGAACTGCGGTGTGTTCACCGCTGGGAGCTGGACCATCGTGAGCCGGACGCGGCTGCGGTCGTGGATGAGCTCGCACCGGAGGGTGTCGGTGAAGCCGCGGACGGCGGCCTTCGACGCGCAGTAGGCGCTCTGGAGCGGGATCGAGCGGTACGCGAGCGCCGACCCCACCTGCACGATCGTGCCGGCGTCGCGTGCCCGCATGTACCGGAGCGCGGAGAGCGTGCCATGAACCGTGCCGAGGTAGTTCACCTCGGTGACGCGGCGGTACTCGTCCGCGCGCATCTCGGCGACCGGAGAGAAGACCGACACCATCGCGTCGTTCACCCACACGTCGAGCGCGCCGAACCGAGAGACGACCTCGTCCGCGGCGCGGTCCACCGCCGCGGCGTCGGCGAGATCGAGCGGCAGGACGAGCGCCTCGCCGCCCGCCGCGCGGATTTCGGACGCCGCGTTCTCGAGCGCGTCGGCGGTTCGCGCGATGAGGCCGATCTTCGAGCCCTCACGCCCGAACGCCCGGGCGACGGCCCGGCCGATCCCCGCCGAGGCGCCCGTCACCACGACCACCTTTCCCTCGAACCGCCGACCCCTCGCCACGCCGCCCCTCCCGGGTACGGACCCGCCGTCGACCCGTCGGCCGAGCCACCGCCCCGCACTTACTCTCGGCCGGGCTCGAAACGACGTCCGGTTCTCGTAATGTAGAGGCTCCGCTCGCCACGGTGTGCCCCCGGGCCACGCCGGGTGGGTCCGCCGCCGAGGCGGAACCTCTTGTGATAACTGCCATTCCGGCGCTCGCCCCCTGGTCCGCGAAATGCAGAATTCCTGGGATATGAAGACCGCCCGCTTCGCCGCCGTGCTCGTCATGCCCGCGCTCCTGCTCGGGGGGTGCGTCACGACCCAGTACCGGACCACCACCTGGGGCGACCAGTACGCCGCGGGGTGGGCGCGCTACGGCCGGGTCGAGTCGGTGCGGGAGACGGTCCGGACGACGCAGGGCGACCCCGGCACCGGCGCGGTGGCGGGGGCGATCATCGGCGGGCTGCTGTTCGGGGGTCGCCACCCGGTACAGACGATGGTCGGGATGGCGGGCGGCGCCATGGTCGGGGCCGCCGCGAGCCAGGGCGGCGCCGAGGACCGGCTGTACGAGGTTTTCGTCCGCTTCGACGACGGAGCGCTCGAGCGGTACGTCTACCAGAACGTTCTGCCCTTCCGCGTCGGCGACCCGGTGGCGCTCACCGCTCAGGGCCTCTCGCGCCAGTAGCGGCGCAAGCCTTCGGAATCGCTCGGTCAGTCCAACTGCGAAACTACTCTCGGTCGGGCTGCGGGCTGCGGGCCGTGCGGGCTGGGGCGTTTCGCGTTGCGGTCCGAAACTACTCTCGGTCGGGGTACGGATCGGTCGGGTACGGGTGCGTGTGGGGAGCGCGGGGGCTACGATCCGCACGTGTCGAAGGCCTTCACGAGCGAGGAGACGCCTGACGCGGCGCCGGTCGTCCGGGCGCCGCCCCGCCTCGCACCCGGAGAGCTTCGCTACGTGACGCCCGAGGGCCACGCGGCGCTCCGCGGCGAGCTCGAGCGGCTCACGGCCGAACGCTCCGCGAAGGAGGATCCCGCCCGCGCGGAGGCGCTGGCGCGGCGGGCCGCGCTCGTCGAGGCGACGCTCGCCACGCTCACCGTGCTCTCTCCGGACGCCGCGCCCCACGGCGTCGCCGCGTTCGGAACCTGGGTCACCGTCGAGGACGAGGCGGGCGCCCGCACCACCTGGCGCATCGTCGGGCCGGACGAGGCGGACGCCCGGCGCGGCCTCGTGTCCGCCGCCGCGCCCGTCGCCCGCGCGCTGCTCGGGCGCGCCGCCGGCGACGAGGTGGAAGTCGATAGGCCCGGCGGCCGCGTCGCCTACACGATCCTCGAGGTCCGGCGGATCGCCCTCGCTCCGGACGCTCCGAGCGCAGGGGCAGCCGGATGAGGCTGCCCCGGAGCGAGCGGGGGGCTCGGGGGGGCGCGAGCCGAGCGAAGCGAGGCGAGTGTCCCCCCGCCTAATCGACGCGAGTGTCCCCCCGCCTAGATGTGGCGTTGCGGTGGCGCAGCCCGCGGGTAGGACTCCGTCATGGCCACCGAACGAACCATCGAGGAGATCGTGACGCCCACGCCCGTCAGCGAGGGGGCCGGCGTGCGGCTCCGCCGCTCGATCGCGACCCGCCACCTCGACTACCTCGACCCCTTCCTGCTCTTCGATCACTTCGGCTCGGAGGACCCCGCCGACTACCTCGCCGGCTTCCCGATGCACCCGCACCGCGGCATCGAGACCGTCACGTACATGCTCGACGGGAGCGTCGCCCACGCGGACAGCCTCGGAAACTCCGGCGTCATCGGCGCCGGCGACGTGCAGTGGATGACGGCCGGGAGCGGCATCCTCCACGAGGAGATGCCGAAGGCCGGCCCTCGGCGGCTCGACGGGTTCCAGGTCTGGGTGAACCTCCCGGCGAAGCTCAAGCTGACGAGGCCGCGCTACCAGGACGTCGCCGCCGCGAAGATCCCGGAGCTCGTCCGCCCGGACGGCGTCTCGGTCCGCGTCGTCGCGGGCGTCGTCGACGGCGTCGCGGGCGCGGTGAAGGAGATCCACGCGGAGCCGGAGTACCTCGACGTCTCGCTGCCGGCGAACCGCACCTTCGAGCAGCCGGTCCCGCGCGGTCACACCGCCCTCGCCTACGTCTTCCAGGGAGAGGTGTCGTTCGGCGAGGCGTCGGACGCCGCCTCCGGCCGGGTGGCGGCGACACGGCTCGTCGTCCTCGGCGACGGCGACGTCGTCCGCGTCTCGACCGGCGAGCGGCCCGCCCGGCTCCTCCTGCTCTCGGGCAAGCCGCTCGGCGAGCCCGTGGCGCGCTACGGGCCGTTCGTGATGAACACCGCCGAGGAGATCCGCGAGACGCTGCGCGAGCTGCGCGAGGGGACCTTCATCCGGCCGTAGGGCGGATCACAGCGTCGCGAGGTCGATCACGAACCGGTAGCGGACGTCGCCCTTCACCATCCGGTCGTACGCGGCGTCGATCGCCTGCACCGGGATGACCTCGACGTCCGCCGCGATCTTCCGCTCGGCGCAGAAGTCGAGCATCTCCTGCGTCTCGGCGATCCCGCCGATGAGTGAACCCGCGAGCGTCTTGCGCCCGCCGATGAGCGAGAAGGCGTTCAGCGGCGCCGGCTGCGGCGGGACGCCGACGAGCACCATCGCGCCGTCCACCTTCACGGCGCCGAGGTAGCGGTTGAGGTCGTGCTCGGCGGACACGGTGTCGAGGAGCAGGTCGAACCGGCCCGCCACCCTCCGGAACGCACCCGGCGCGGAGGTGGCGACGAACTCGTGCGCCCCGAGGCGGCGCGCGTCCGCCTCCTTCGACGCCGAGTGGGACAGGAGCGTCACCTCCGCGCCGAGCGCGGCCGCGAGCTTCACCGCCATGTGGCCGAGCCCCCCGAGGCCGACGACCCCGACGCGGCTCCCCTTGCCGACCTTCCAGTGGCGCAGCGGCGACCACGTCGTGATCCCGGCGCACAGGAGCGGCGCGACGCGCGAGAGGTCCTGCCCCGGCGCGATCCGCAGCGCAAACGCCTCGTCCACGACGATGGCCTTGGAGTAGCCGCCGTAGGTCGGCGTCTTGCGGTCCATCTCGGTCGAGTTGTAGGTCCACGCCGGACCGGTCGCGCAGAACTGCTGGAGGTCGTGGCGGCACGGCTCGCAGGTGCGGCACGAGTCGACGAGGCAGCCGACGCCGGCGAGATCGCCCTCGCGGAACCCCTTCACCGCCGCCCCGGCGCGCGTCACGCGTCCCACGATCTCGTGGCCGGGGACCATGGGGAAGACCGCCCCGCCCCACTCGTCCCGCACCTGGTGGAGGTCGGAGTGGCAGACCCCACACCAGTCGATCGCGAGCTCGACGTCACGGGGCCCGAGCGCTCGCCGGGGGACGTCGATGGGCGCGAGGCGGGCGGCGGGTGCCGAGGCGGCGTAGGCGCGGGTCAATGGGGCCTCCTGCAGCGCGCGCCGGTCTTCACGGCGGCGCCGAGGAACTGGTTGAAGGTGGCGAGGTCCATCACTGGATCCCGTGCGCGAGCCGTTGCTCCGGCGGCAGGTGGCCGTTCGCGCGGCGCAGCCGATCGGACAGGGTCCGGCAGAACGCGCGGTAGATCTTCACCGCGAGCATGAGGTCGCTCGCGACGAGCAGCTCGAAGGGGCGCCTGGGGAGCACGAGGAGGTCGACGTCCGTGTCCGCGAGCACGTCGGCGCTCGTGAAGAGGTCGTCGACGAGGCTCATCTCGCCGAACAGCTCCCCCTCGCCGAGCTTCCCGAGGACCACGCCGTCGCGGGCGACCCGCACGCGCCCGCGCCTCACGACGTAGAGCGCCTGGCCCATCGAGTTCGCCTCGACGATGACCTCGCCCGCGCGCCGCCGCTCGACGCCCGCGATGGCGAACAGCCGCCGCGTCTCGTCGAAGGTGAGCGCGCGGAAGAGCGGGATCTTCTGGACGAGGTCGATGCCGTCCTGCTCGCCGAGGCCTTCGAGGGGTCGCTGGGGTCCGGGCATACGGAGAGCATACCGTGGCGCGAATGCCGCCGGGGACGGCGCGGCCGGCTGGAGCCGCCCGCGCCGTCAGCCGCGCCTCGGCCGTCCACCCTCGCGTGGCCGCCCGGCGGCTCCGCGTGACCGCCCGGCGGCTCC
>JAHWYA010000001.1 GCA_020028115.1 Anaeromyxobacter sp. | reverse complement strand
ACGTCCCCGTCGATGATGCCGACCAGGTGTCCGACCAGAACGCGACCGCCCCGATACACCGCGTCGACGACGCGCCCCTCCTGCCTGTACTCGAAGACGGTGGCGGTGGTCACATCGGCGCCGGGACCGTCGTTCCGGAGGACTCGAAACGTCTTCTTGTCGAGGGAAATCAAGCTGCCTCCCATGGTGATCGGTACCACGCATGTGCATGCTTCCCCAACGACGATGCTACGTTGCGCGGAAGTTTACGCCGACCTGACGCTCCCCGCGAAGGTCGCGCTCGTCCTTCGACTTCGCCTCGCCTTCGGCATCGCGTGCAGTGAAGAGGGCCGGAGTGGCTACCGCCGCCCGCCTCGCACCCTGTCCTCAGCCACAGAGGTCGCCTCGACGGCGCTCCACGGACGACAACGACACGTGTGGGGGCGGTCCCGGGGCGCCGTGCTTACGATCCCGTCTGCGGCGCGCGGCGCGTGATGCGCGCCCGCCTGTCGCGGGAGGTGAGCGATGCCCGTCTACGAGTTCTACTGCGGACGCTGCGACAAGGAATACAGCGCGGTGATGCACGTCGCCGAGCACGACCGCCAAGTGGCGGAATGCCCCGAGTGCCACCGGAAGGACAAGGTGGAGAAGCGCCTCTCGACGTTCACCCCGGTCACGAGCCACAAGTCCGCGGGGATCTGACCGCCAGCCCGCCAGACCTGCGTCCGACCGGCCGCGGGCCAGGCCGCGGCGGAATGCGCACTGCGGCATGCAGAATCCCGAGGTCGCGAAGGTCTTCGCCGAGGCTGGCGGGCGCGGCGCGGTTCTCTTCGACGTGCGCATGCCGTGCAGGGCGCCCCGCGGCGACCTCGACCTCGCATACCTAGGATTCGTCATGGACGGCATGGCGCCCGCGGTGTCATGCCGACCGAGGAGGTGCGTGATGGCAAGCGACCCCAAGGAGACGATCCGGATGGCGCTCGTGGAGATGTTCGACCGCGGCCACCCCGAGATCCTGGAGAACGTCGGATGGCTGTCGTTTGTCGGGCACGACCCGGTGCGCGGCACCCTGTCGCTCGGCGAGACCCGAGACCTCGCGAAGGGCTTCAAGGTCGGCTTCCCGGATCTCCGCTGCAGCGTGCTCGACGCCATCTCGGAGGGCGATCGCGTGGCGTGCCGGTGGCGCATGACAGGTACGCATCGCGGCCCCTTCCTCGGCTTCGAGCCCACCGGCCGCCGCGTGGTGCTAGACGGCATCGGGTACTTCCGGCTCCACGAGGATCGGGTCGCAGAGGAGTGGCTGGAGTACGACGTCCTCGGCCTGCTGCGGCAACTCGGCGTCGTCCCCACCATCGACGAGCTGCGCGAGCAGCACGCGAGCGAGGCCGGGAGCAGCGAGACCTACGCGAACCACTAGCGCGGGAAGATCACCGCAGGCGGAAGCGCGAGACGGTCCAGCGCGTCACGTCCTCCTCCGGCTCGTCGCCCACCATGGGCGTCAGCGGCAGGGCGAGGTTCGTGACGTACATCCAGCCGTCGGCCGCCGCCAGGCTTGCGGGGAACGACAGGCCCCGCGGGGCCCCGTCGCCGCGGCCCCGAACGAGCCCGCGCGGACGACCGGACGGCCGCGCGCGTCCAGCGTCACGATCTCATCCGCCTGGTTGGCGGCCACCCATAGCCGCCCGTGCTCGAGGAGCAGCCCGTCCGCGCCCGGCAGGCTGATCGAGGATGCCGCTCGAACCGAAGGTCACGGTGTCCTGGCTGCCGTCCGGGTTGGACTCGGCGCGCGACCCCGGGGACCCGATCGACGGGAACCCGGCCACCCTCTCGACCGGCGTGGTCGGGTCGAAGTCGGCCGGCAGCCGCTGCAGGCTCGAGGTTCCGTAATTGAGGACGTACACGAGGCCGCGCGCGAACCCGAGGCCGAGCAGCGGGGTCCCGCCGAAGTCCCGGATCGCCTCGATCCGACCGTTCCGCCCAATGCGAACCAGCTTGTTCGTCTCGGGCCCGAAGTCGAAGGTGCCGACGAAGACGTCGCCTGTCGCCGGGTCGACGGCGATCCCCTCGGGACCCGCGCCCGGTCGGCAGCCCTTCGAGCGGGGAGGCGTGCGGCGGGGCGGACGCCGGCAATGGGTCCCCGCGCTCACCCGCCACCATACCCCTCCGACCGCCGGCCATGCGTTCAACGAACGCGCACCATGGGTCGAGGCCCGCCAACGCGGAGATGGCCACATGATGAATCGCGTGCTCTTTGCGCTGCTCGTCGTCGTCGCCGCCTGTGGTCCTGGCAAGAGCAGCGATACGACGACTACGAGCGGGACGGATGACGGGACCGGGGCGGACGGCGGCCCCGCCCCGACTCCGCCGTCGGCTCCGCAGCCACCCTCGTCCTGCAACGTCGGCGAGCAGGTCTGCGGATCGACGTGCTCCTGCCCGCAGACGGACTTCTTCAACTGCGGCGCGTGCGGGAACGTCTGCGGGAACGCCACCGTCTGTGTGAACGGCCGGTGTACCAGCTCGTGCGACGTCCCGGGGCAGACCATTTGCCCGCCGGCCGTCGCAGACCTCGGGCCGTATTGCACCAACCTCGCGACCGACATCTGGAACTGCGGGACCTGCGGGAACAGGTGCTCGAGTGACCAGGTGTGCGATCGCGGCGGGTGCGTGACGCCGCAGCCGCAGACCTGTTCGTCCGGGCAGACCTGGTGCGGGACGAGGAGCCTCTACGACGATCGGCCGCCGGGGTGCTATGACCTCATGGCGACGTGGGATGCGTGCGGCTCTTGCGACGCCATTCCGTGTTTCCAGGGTGCGTGGGAGGGGGGCAGCAACCATCGACCGGGGCGATGCGACCAGGGCGTCTGCGCCAGGACGCCACCGACCTGCGGCGCACCCGGGCTGACGTGGTGCTCCGCCAGCTGGAAATACCCGCCGCGGCGCGAGCCGAACGGCGCGTGTGTCGATCTCCAGTCGGACGTCGAGAACTGCGGCACGTGCGACACCTGGTGCTTCTCGCAGGCGAACGGCGTCGGCGCGTGCGTCGCGGGCACCTGCGTCTGGAACTAGGGAAGCCGCGCTGGGAACGACGGCGACGATCGTCCCCTCAGCCCGTACCGTGGTGCCTGGTCTCCCGCTGGTCTCCGCACGCGAGCTTCACGCGCAAGACGCCGCGGCGCCTCCACTTTCACAACACCTCGGAATGGCTGGGCCTCACGAGCTGAAGCCCAGCCGTCTTTCGCGCGGGCGCCGGCCATCAACAGGTGGACGCCTGGACGCGGGTGCGGAGACACACGCGGGGGGAATCTCACGGTTGGCAGCCACTTGCAGCGCGGCATACGGCTTGCTGCTTCGGAACACATGTTCCTCGCTCACCTCCCCGCCGGCTATCTGCTGACGAAGCGTGTCGAAGCGAGGTGGGGAGGTTCGGGGCTGATGCCGATGGGGCTGGTCGCGAGCGTTCTGCCGGACCTCGACCTGTTCCGGTTCTACGTCCTCGACCATCGGCGGGTGCCGCACCACGAGTACTGGACCCACATTCCGCTCTGGTGGGCGATCATCACCGCGACCTGGTGTCTCGGTCTCGTGGTGATGGGACGCCGAACAGCAGTTGCCGGAGGCGCCGTGTTCTTCGGCAACATCTTCCTCCATCTCGTGCTTGATACGGTCGCCGGCGGGGTCGCTTGGTTGGCGCCATTCTCTCGCCATGTCTTCGCCCTGGTGTCCGTTCCGGCAGGTCACCACTGGTGGGTCTGGAACTTCGTCCTTCACTGGACGTTCGCTCTCGAACTCCTCGTCGTCGCCTGGGCCCTCGGCGAGGCCGTTCGGAAATGGGAACGCGCGATGCCGCCGCCTGCGCCCCATGAGGCGACCGGTGCGTCATCCGAGGCTCGGCGCCTTGAAAACGGCTGACATTGTCACCGCGCGGCATACATCTCCCAGAAGTGCGCGGTCCGCGCTCACACCCCCTGGTAGCGACACGGGAAGCGTTCGAGCGCTCGCGCGTTACCCATCGGTGCCCTGGCGAACTCTCAGTGGCTTCGTCGCCGCGGTCGGCGCGATCCTGATCGCCGTTGCCGCGTACTTCATCGTCGCCGCCGACCGCAACCGAAGGGCGGCGGACGTGACGGAGCGTTCGGAGGCGGTCCGCTCGCTCCAGCGGCTCGAGGACGCCCTCGCCCGGGCCGAAAGCGCGCAGCGCGGATATCTGCTCACCCGCGACGAGCGGCAGCTCGAGTCCTACCGCGGGGCGGTGGCGGACATCCAGGCGGAGCTCGACGCGGTGAGGAAGAGAGTCGCGGAACGCCCCGACGGTCTCTCGGTCGACGCACTCTCCGTGCTCGTGGAGGCGAAGCTCGCGGACCTGCGCCGCGGCATGGACGTGCGGGTCGCAGAAGGGCTCGCGGAGGCGCAGCGCGATCTGCGGTCCGGTGACGGCCGCTGGCTGACCGAGACCGTCGAGGCGGTGCGCGCCGAGATGGAGGCGATCGAGGGCGCCGAGCTCCGCGAGCACCGCCGGGCGTGGTTCGAGCGCATGGCGCTGGCGGACGCGATCTTCCTCATCGCGAACGTGCTCCTGCTCTCGCTCGTGGTCGCCGCGGGGCTCGCCGCCCGCGCGGAGATCCGGCGCCGCGAGGAGCGCGCGCAGGAGCGCCTCCGGATGCTCGAGCTGCAGGAGCGCGTCCTCGGGATCGTGAGCCACGACCTCCGAACGCCGCTCGCGGCGATCAACGCCGGCGCTGCGGTCCTGTCGCGCTGCGGGCTTGCGCCCAAGCAGGCGCGCATCGCCGCGCTCATGCATTCGAGCTCTCGGCGGATGGAGAGGATCATCCGCGACCTCCTCGACTACACCCGCACGCGCGCACAGGGAGGGATCCCCCTCTCGTTCTGCGCCGCCGACGTGGGCGAGGTCTGCGCCCGGGTCATCGAGGAGGCGGCGCTGCCCGACGCCGCGGTCACGCTGGAACTCCATCGCGAGGGAGATCTCTCGGGGGAGTGGGATGTCGACCGGCTCGAACAGGTCATCGGCAACCTGGTTGCCAACGCGACCCGTCATGCGCCCCCCGGCACGCCGGTCCGCGTCCGCGCGCTCGGCGAGGGGGACTGGGTGCGGGTGGACGTCGAGAACGGCGGACCGCCCGTGCCGCCCGAGGCGGTGCGCTCGATATTCGACCCGTTTCAGAAGGCCTCCGGCGGCGCCACGGGAGCCGCGCACGGGGGCGTCGGGCTCGGGCTGTTCATCGTCCGGAGCATCGTCGAGGCGCACGGCGGAACGGTCGAAGTTCAGTCCGCGCCGGCACGACCCGTCACGTTCAGCGTCCGCGTCCCGCGCACACCGCCACTTCCGCGCGACGCAGCGCCCGCGAGGTTCTGGCGTCCGAACCAGGAGCGTCCGCACGCGCACGGCCAGGGGACGATCCGGCCGTAATCGTGGAGGTGGACGAACGCCGCGCGCGAGCGCCCGGCGGCGGAACTCCTTCCGCCGATCCCGCTCGGGTCGCCCGCGCGCTCGGCGCTGCGAGGACCTCCGCCGCCGAGCATGGGGTGCCGCTACGGAGGTGAGACGATGCCGGTCCAGGATTCGAGGACACCCGGGAGGCGGAAGAGCTCGCCAGGTCGCGTCGTCCTGCTCGTCGCGACGAGGAAGGGCGCCTGGCTGTTCCACGGCGACGGCGCGCGCCGGACATGGCGCGTGGACGGTCCGCACTTCCTCGGCCACGTCGTGAACCACGTCGTGCTGGATCCGCGTGACCGCCGGACCCTGCTCGCGGCGGCGAAGACGGGGCACCTCGGACCGACGGTGTTCCGGTCGAGCGACCTCGGCCGGAGCTGGAACGAGGCGCGCCGTCCGCCTGCCTTCCCGAAGGCAGCGCAGGGCGCGCCCGGGCGTGCGGTCGATCACACCTTCTGGCTCACCCCGGGACACGCGAGCGAGCCAGGGACCTGGTACGCGGGGACCTCGCCGCACGGTCTCTTCCGGTCCAGCGACGGGGGCGAGACGTGGGACCCGGTGCCGGGGCTGAACGACGACCCGACGTACCGGGCGTGGATGGGCGGGCCGCAGGACGGCACCCCGGACGGCCCCAAGCTGCACTCCATCGTCGTGGACCCGCGGGACGCGGCGCGGCTGTACGTGGGCATGTCGAGCGGAGGTGTTCACCAGTCGCGCGACAGGGGTGCGACCTGGTCACCGCTCGTGAAGGGCCTCCAGGTCGTCGAGGACCTCGACCCGTCGAACGTGACCTTCCACGACCCCCACTGCGTCCGGCTCTGCCCCTCGAACCCCGACCGGCTCTACCAGCAGAACCACTGCGGCATCTACCGGCTCGACCTGCCCTCGGAGACCTGGGTGCGGATCGGCCGGAACATGCCGAAGCGGGTCGGGGACATCGGCTTCCCGCTCGTCGTCCACCCGCGCGATCCCGACACCGCGTGGGTCTTCCCGATGGACGGCACGAGCGTGTGGCCGCGCACGTCTCCCGGCGGCAAGGCCGCCGCGTACGTGACGCACGACGCCGGACGGACGTGGCGGCGCCTCGACCGCGGGCTCCCGCAGGAGCAGGCGTGGTGGACGGTGAAGCGCCAGGCGATGACGGGCGACTCCCGGGAACCGGTGGGGCTGTACGTGGGGACGACGAGCGGCGAGCTGTGGGCGAGCCGCGACGAGGGCGAGCGCTGGTCGTGCGTCGCGCGCCACCTCCCCGAGATCTACGCGCTCGAGATCGGGGAGCGCGCGTGAGGGTGGTCGTCCCGAGCCCCCTCCGGTCGTACACCGGCCCTCGCCCCGTCGAGGCGGAGGGCGCGACGCTCGCGTCCGCGCTCGCCGACCTCGATCGCCGCTACCCCGGGATCCGTTTCCGGATGATCGACGAGCAGGACCGGGTCCGCCCCCACATCCGCTTCTTCGTCAACGGCGAGCAGGTGTTCGACCTCGACGTGCCGCTCCACCCAGGGGACGAGCTGCAGATCGTCCAGGCACTGAGCGGGGGCTAGTGCGATCCCGACTCGAGCGATCACTCCTGGCGCACGAGCACGATCTCGCCCGCCACGCCTCCCTTCCGCGCGCTCCTTGCCTCGGCCGCAGCGCCGCGCGCCCCCTCGCCGTCCTTCGCGCGCTACGGCGACGGCTGCTCGGGTCGGTGCTCCTGCGCGCCCTTCGAGAGGTCCGCGTCCGGCACGGCGACCGGCACGGGCCTTCGCTCGAGCTCGGCCCGATCCCAGCCGCCCAGCGTGGCGGCGGCCTCGTACACCGCCTCGTAGAACCCCAGGATCGCGTCCGGGGGATGGTCGCTGGCGCGGATCTCCTCGTACGGCAGGAGGAAGTTCTTGAGAGTCCGGTCGTAGCGCGCGGGCGCGGGGATCGCCGCCCGATCGAACCCGGGCGGCTCCGGCGCTGCGTACGAATAGAACGCCGCGTCGGTGATGCCGTCCCAGCCCGGCCAGAACCCGAAGCTCGCCACCTCGTGCGAGTATCCCTCGCGCGTGATCTTGTCGGCCTCCGGCCGCGGCGGGGCGCGCCGCCCGGAGAACCGCGTCGACGCGAGATCGAAGCCTCCCCAGAAGAAGTGAACCGGGCTCTGCTTCCCCTGGAACCTGCTCGCGAAGGTCTTCAGGATCCGATCGGCGTGACCGAGCACGCGGAAGAACCGCCCCACCGGCTCGGGCTCGTAGGTGGCGTGGAGCTCGTCCGCGTCGAGCGGGAGCGCGTCCTTCGGGATCTCGACGGGTGTCGGCCAGATGTGGACGTCGATCCCGAGGGCGTGCAGGAGCGCCATCGTGTCCTCGTAGAAGTCCGCCACCGACCGCGGCACGAGGAGCGGAAGATTCTTCTGGCGCCCTTCGCTGGTCGTCACGACGAGGTCGTGGTCGATGAGGTCGAACAAGATCTCGAACGACCCCTCGCCGTATGGGATGGCGCTCGTCGTGAGCCCCAGCGGGCAGACGTACATCGTGACGTGCCACCAGTGGTTGAGCGGCGGCGCGAGCGCGAGCCGGATCTTCCCCACGACCTGGGTGTACCGGTGCAGCGTCTCGAGTGTCGGCTTCCAGTCCGCGAACCGGAGCGCCGGCCAGGCGCCCGCCGCCCTTCCCCAGTCGAGCCTCGCCATCGTTCGCCCCTCCCACGCGGAACAATAAAGAGCGTGCGGCGAGCGCGCGGCGGGCGCGTCGGGTCGAGCGGATCCCCCTCCGGGAGCGTCCTCGCGCCTTGTGCGCGCGCCCGCCGCTCCCTATTGTACGGACCGTTCGGTACAACGCCGGAGGAACCCATGAAGACCGCGGTGATCGTCCTGTCCGACCCGAAGGCTGGCGAGGAGGCCCTGGGTCGCGTGTTCAATGCCCTGGCCGCGACGTACGACTTCAAGTCGAGAAACGATGAGGTCCAGCTCGTCTTCCAGGGCGCCGGCACGCGCTGGGTGAGCGTGCTGACCGACGTCCACCACCCCGCGCACGCGCTCTACGAGGCGGTCGAGGACAAGGTCGCAGGGGTCTCCCGGGCCTGTGCGGACTTCTTCGGCGCGCGGCCCGAGGCGGAGAGCAAGGGGTTCGAGCTCATCGCCGAGAACGCGGTGCCCGGGACCTCGGGGCTGCCGAGCCTCGCGCGGTATGCCGCCGAGGGATACACGGTCTTGACCTTCTGAGCATGAGGCCGCCGGCCGCCGGTGCGGCCGGGAGCTGGGGAGAGCCGATGCACGAGGAGCCGTTCCACGACGGTGAGATCCTGGTTCAGGAGCGCGCGGGAGAGAGGGCCCTCGCCGCCCGGGTCGGAGCGATGATCTCGCCCGTGATCGTCCCGGGCGCGCGTCCGTTTCTCGCCCAGCAGCGGATGCTGGCGGCGGGGAGCGTCGATCGGGGCGGCACGCCCTGGGCGTCGCTCCTCTTCGGGGAGCCAGGGTTCGCGAGCTCGCCCGGCGGCACGTCGGTGGTGATCGACCTGACCACGGCCACCGTCGATCGCCGCGACGCCCTGTGGTCGAACGTCCTCGTCGACGCACCGCTCGGGCTGCTCGCGATCGACCTCGGCACGCGCCGCCGGCTGCGCGTCAACGGCGCCGTGTCGGCGCTCACGGAGGAGACCATCGAGGTGGCGGTCCGCGAGGCGTACCCGAACTGCCCCAAGTACATCCAGCGACGCGTGCTCCACGCGACGGGCGAGGACGGCGCGGACGAGGGCGTGACGGCGGGGGACGCCCTCGACGACGCACGGCAGCGGTTCGTCGAGCGGGCGGACACCCTGTTCGTGGCGAGCAGGCATCCGGTGCGGGGCGCCGACGTCTCGCACCGCGGCGGAGAGCGGGGCTTCGTGCGGGTTCTCGACCAGGCGACGCTGCGGATCCCGGACTACCGCGGGAACAGCCTCTTCAACACCCTCGGGAACCTGGCCGTCGCGAACCGCGCAGGCCTCGTCATTCCCGACTTCGAGCACGGCCGGGCGCTGCAGCTCGTCGGAGAGGTGGCGCTCCGCTTCGGCCTGCCCGACGATCCGCGCCAGCCGACGGGCGGCACGGGCAGGTACTGGGACCTCCACGTGTCCCGCTGGATCGAGCTCCCGCTCCCGACCATGCTTCGCTGGACGTTCCTCGACGCCTCGCCGTTCAACCCGTCCCCTGCGCCGGGCCATCACGCTCCCGCCGGCGCCACGCCCGCCCCCTCGCTCCAGCGTGAGAGGAAGTGACCGTGCCGCCCCAGCTCATGCGCAGGGAGAAGCTCCTCGACCTCCTCATCGCCATGTTCCGGAAGAACGGCTACGACGGGACCTCGTTCTCGGACATCACCGCGGCGACCGGGCTCGGGAAGTCGAGCCTGTACCACCACTTCCCCGGGGGGAAGGAGGAGATCGCGGTGGCGGTGCTGGAGCACCTCTCCGCCAGGTTGCGCCCCGTCCTCGAAGCGCTCCGCGACGGCCGCCCCCCTCCGGCGAAGCTCGACGCGTTCCTCGACGCGGTGAACGACCTGTACGACGGCGGACGGATGGCGTGCCTGCTCGAGCGCCTGTGCGCGAGCGCCGACCGGAGGCGCTTCGCCGAGCCTCTCAAGGCCTCGTTCCACGCCCTCATGGGCGCGTTCGAGGGGCTGGGTCGCGAGGCGGGGCTCGCCCGCGCCGAGGCTCGTGCGCGCGCCGAGGACGCCGTCGTCCGCATCGAGGGCTCGCTGGTGCTCGCCGCCGGGACGGACGATCCGCGCGTCTTCCAGCGCGCCCTCGAGTCCATCCGGGCGACGCTGCTCGCGCCGGCGGCCGTCCGTCGTCAGGGCTAGTGGATCCGCAGCGCGAGCTTGCCCAGGTGGTGCTGGGCGATCTCGCGGTGAGCCCGGGAGGCCTCCTCGAGCCGGTACACTCGACCGACCTCGACGTGGAACGGGCCGAGGGCGATGAGCCGGTTCAGCCGCTCGAGCGCGTCGCGGCCCGGCTCGCCGTCGTAGGCCAGGACCGGAACGCCGCGGGGCCCCTTCGGCGCAGGCTCGACGCCGTTCGGGTGCGCGATGCGGCCACCCTTCCGGATCGCCTCGAGCGCGGGCGCGAGGCTCTCGCCGTGAACCAGCACGAGCGCGGCGTCGAGACCGTTCGGCGCAAGGTCACGAGCCGCCTGCGCCACGTCGTCCCGCTTGCCGTCCACGGCGGCGTCCGCTCCGAGCTTGCGGACGAGGCGGCCGGGCCCTCCCACCGCGACCGGACCGGCGGCCACGTTCACCTTCAAGGCACGAGGACGGCGCGGAAGCGGACGCGGTTGGACATCACCTTGCCGAAAGCCTCCTCGGCCTTCTCCAGCGGGAACGTCTCGATCCGCGGGCGGACCCTGGTGAGGGCGCTGAACGTCATCGTCTCCTCGGAGTCGATCGAGCTGCCGCTCGGCCAGCCAGCGATGGTCTTGCCGGACAGGAGCGAGAGCGCGGATATCTGGAGTGGCTCGAAGGCCGCCGCGACGATGAGCAGCTTGCCGCGCACCTTGAGCCCGTCGATCGTGCTCGCGATGGCGGCGCTGTGCGGCGCGGTGGCCAGCACCAGGTCGGCGCCGCCCAGCCTTCTCAACCCCTCGGCCGCGTCCACCTTCTGCGTGTCGACGTACTCGTGAGCGCCGAGCTCGCGCGCGAGCGCCTCCTTCTCCGAGCCGTGCGAGAGGGCGATGGTGCGAAACCCCATCCGCGCCGCGTACTGGATGGCGAGGTGGCCCAGCCCACCGATGCCCTGCACGGCGACCGTGTCGCCCGCCCTCGCCCCGCTGTTGCGCAGCGAGTTGTAGGTCGTGACGCCGGCGCACAGGAGGGGTCCCGCCTCGAGCGCGTCGAGGTCGTCGGGGATGCGGGCCGCCGCCTCGGACGGGACGACCGCGTACTCCGCGTAACCGCCGTCCAGGGTGATGCCCGTGATCTGGGCCTTCTCGCAGTTGATGAAGAGGCCCTTGCGGCACGCGGTGCACACGAAGCAGTGGCCGCCGTGCCAGCCGACGCCGACGCGGTCACCCGGCTTCCACGCCCGGACGGTGGCGCCGACCGCGTCCACCCGGCCGGCGATCTCGTGGCCAGGGATGCGCGGGAGCGTCAGCCCCGGATATGCGCCACCTTTCGTCAGCGCATCGCTGTGACAGACGCCGCACGCCTCCACCCGGATGCGGATCTCGCCCGGGCCAGGATCGCGCACGTCGCGCGAGACGACTTCGAAGGGACCATTCGGCTTCGAGACCTGCGCGGCCTTCATCTTCGGCATGAGGGAGCCCCCCGGCCTGGATCGTAAGGGTTCTAGGCGCCTCCGCCCGGCCGCTCCGGGTCCGCCCCGAGCCCGCTCGCCGCCGCTCGATCGACGACCCAGACGAGCTCGCCGCCGTCCGGCCGGACGAGCGCCGCGGGGAGGGGCTCCGCGCCGGGCGCCGGAGCCAGGACGCGCGCGAGCGCCGGTGCCTTCTCGGCCCCGCTCACGAGGAACAGCACCCCGCGGGCGCGGTTCAGGATCGGCAGCGTGAGCGTGGTGCGCCGGGTACCGAGGCGATCCACGAACGGAGACACGACCCAGCGCGCGCGCTCGTCGAGGGCCGTGCTCCCGGGGAAGAGCGAGGCGGTGTGGCCGTCCGGCCCGATCCCGAGCAGGACGAGATCGAGACGCGGGGGCGGGCCGCCGGCCGGGACGGCGAAGAAGCGCCGCAGCTCGTCCTCGTACGCGTCCGCCGCGCCGGGATCCTCGCCGCGGATCCGGTGCACGCTCGCGGCCGGGACGCGATCGAGGAGCGCCTCCCGCGCCATCCGGTAGCTGCTGTCGGGGTGCTCCGGCCCCACCGGCCGCTCGTCCCCGAAGAAGACGTGGGTCCGGTCCCACGGAATGCGCGCGCGGAACGGGGCGCTCGCGTCCGCGAGGAGCGTGTAGAGCCGCCGCGGCGTCTCGCCCCCCGCGAGCGCCACGACGAAGCGGCCGCGCGCGGTGACTGCGCGGGACGCGGCGAGCGCGACCTCCTCCGCGGCGGCCCGCGCGGCCTCGTCCGCGCCCGGCACCCGGCGGAGCTCGGGCGTGGTCACTGCAGCCCCTCCGCCGCGACCCGCGCCGCGCCGAGGAGCGCGGTGCGCTCGTTCAGGATCACCCGCACCGGCGTGGCGGCGACGAGCGGCGACAGCCGGCCCTTGTCGAGGAACGCCCGCCGGAACGGCTCGCGCCGCAGCCAGTCGAGGAGCTTCGGCGCGATCCCACCGCCGAGGAACACGCCGCCGGTCGCCAGCGCGCGGAGCACCAGGTTCCCCGCCTCGGCGCCGTACACTCCCGTGAAGAGATCGAGGGCGAGGGCGCAGCGCTCGGAGGTGCCCTCGAGCGCCGCGGTGGAGATCGCGGCGGCGGGATCGCCGACGCGGATCGCCTCGGCGACCGAGGCCGGCTCCTCGCCGCGACCGGTGGCGGTGAGGAACGCGTGGACGTTCGCGAGCCCGGGGCCCGAGAGGACGCGCTCCCAGCTCACGCGGCCGAACCGCCCGCGCAGCCAGCGGAGCAGCTCGATCTCGAGGTCGGTCCCCGGCGCGAAGTCGGCGTGGCCCGCCTCGCTCGGGAGCGCGCGCCGGCGCGCGCCGGCGCGGAGCAGCACGGCCTCGCCGAGCCCCGTCCCCGCGGAGATCACGGCCTGGTTCCCCGCCGGAGCGGGAGCGCCCGGCAGGAGCGCCACCGCGTCGGCGTCCCCCAGCAGCTCGAGACCCCAGGCGCTCGCCTCGAGGTCGTTGAGCAGCGTGAGCGCCGGCACGCCGAGCAGGCGGGCGAGCCGGAGCGCGTCGACCGACCACGGCAGGTTCGGGAGCACCGCGGTGGTCCCGAGGATCGGCCCGGCGACGCCGAGCGCGGCCGCCGCGATCGCCGCGGGCGCTTCCCTCCGGAACGCGTCGATGATCGCCGCGAGCGACGGGAACGCCGCGCTCTCGAACGTGGCAGCGCGCTCCAGGCGGAGCGGAGGCCCGGGGTCGAAGAGGGCGAGCAGGGTCTTCGTCCCACCCACGTCACCGGCGAGGATCATCCCGGGTTCACCCAGCGGCGCCCGTCGCGGGCGAGGAGCTCGAACGACGCGGCGGGGCCCCAGGTGCCCGACTCGTAGCTCGGGAAGTCTCGCGCCGGCAGGCTCGACCACACGTCGAGGACCGGCGTCACGATCCGCCAGCTCGCCAGGACGAGATCGGCGCGGTGGAAGAGCTCGGTGTCCCCCATCATCACGTCGTGCAGGAGCCGCTCGTACCCGGTCGCGGGCGGGAGCGGGCCGAACCGTGCGTAGCTGAAGTCGAGCTTCACCTGCTCGAGGACGATCCCCGGCCCGGGGCGCTTCGCCTTCATCGAGATCGAGATCGCCTCCTCGGGCTGGACGAGGATGTCGAGGCGGTTGGGCTCGATCTGCTCCACGCCCGCTTCCTCGAAGAGGAGCAGCGGCGGGCGCCGGAACTGGATCGAGATCTGGGTGTCGCGGCGGGCGAGGCGCTTCCCCGAGCGCAGGTAGAAGGGCACCCCTGCCCAGCGCCAGTTGTCGACGACGAGCTTCAGCGCGGCGAAGGTCTCGGTCTGCGACGTGGTGGAGACGCCGGGCTCGTCGCGGTAGGCCGCCACCCGCTTCCCGGCGACCTCGCCGGCGCCGTACTGTCCGCGGACAGCGTCGCGCAGCACCTGCTCCGGCTCCATCGCGCGGATCGCGTCGAGCACCTTCACCTTCTCGTTGCGGACCGCCTCGGGCGCGAGGGTCGAGGGGGGCTCCATCGCGACGAGCGTCAGGAGCTGGAGCATGTGGTTCTGGACGATGTCCCGGACCACGCCGGCCTCCTCGTAGTAGGCGCCGCGCCCCTCCACCCCGAGCTCCTCGGCCACCGTGAGCTGGACGTGGTCGACGTAGCGCCGGTTCCAGATCGGCTCGAACATCCCGTTCGCGAACCGGAACACCATGAGGTTCTGGACGGTCTCCTTCCCGAGGTAGTGATCGATCCGATAGATCTGGCTCTCGTCGAGGACGCCGGAGAGCTCGCGGTTGAGCGCCCGGGCGGAGTCGAGGTCGTGGCCGAACGGCTTCTCCACGACCACGCGCCGCCACCCCGCGTCCTGTCGCGTGAGCCCGGCGCCGGCGAGCCCCCGCACGATGGCCGAGAACTCGCCGGGTGGGGTCGCGAGGTAGAACACCGCGTTGCCGGACGTGCCGTGCTCCTTCGCGGCATGGGCGAGCGCCGCCGAGAGCGCCTCGTACGTCCCGGCCTCCTCGAAGTCGCCCTTCACGTAGTGGACGCAGGCGGTGAAGTCGGCGGCGGAACCACCGGCCGCCGGGCGCGCCCCGAGCTCGCGCGCCGCGGCGGCGGCGTAGTCTCGGAAGGCGGCGTCGTCGAGCGCCCGCCGTGCCACCCCGAGGAAGGCGAGCTCCCGCGGCAGGAGCCCGTTCGCCTGCAGGTTGTAGAGCGCGGGGAGGAGCTTGCGCTTCGTGAGATCGCCCATCGCGCCGAAGACCACGAAGGCGCAGGGATCGCCGGGCCGCAGCCGCGCCGCGCGGGTGGTCACGAGTCGCCTCCCCCGCGCTTCGCCTCGGCGTGGCCGCCGAACTGCCGGCGCATGGCGGAGAGGAGCTTCTCGCCGAACGTGCTCGCCTTGCGGGACCGGAACCGGGCATACAGCGACGCGGTGAGCACCGGCGCGGGCACCGCCTCCTCGACCGCGGCGGCCACCGTCCAGCGCCCCTCCCCCGAGTCGTCCACCGCCCCGGTGAAGCCGTCCAGGGCGGGGTCCTGCGCGAGCGCGGCGGCGGAGAGGTCGAGGAGCCAGGACGTCACGACGCTGCCGCGGCGCCACAGCTCCGCGATGTCGCGGAGGTCGAGGTCGTAGCGCAGCTCCTCGCGCACGCCCTCCCCGCCCGCGCCGCGCAGGATGTCGAAGCCCTCCGCGTAGGCCTGCATGAGGCCGTACTCGATCCCGTTGTGGACCATCTTCACGAAGTGGCCCGCGCCGTGCGGCCCGCAGTGGAGGTAGCCCTCCTCCGCGGTGCCACCGGCCGTTCGCCCCGACGTCGGCGCCGCCGCGCCGCGCCCGGGCGCGAGCGTCCGGAAGATCGGCTCGAGCCGCGCGAACGCGTCCCGGTCGCCGCCCACCATCAGGCAGTAGCCCCGCTCGAGGCCGAAGACGCCGCCGCTCGTCCCCGCGTCCAGGTGGCGGATGCCGCGCTCGGCGAGGACCCGCGCGCGCCGGACATCGTCCTTGAAGAACGTGTTGCCGCCGTCCACGACGACGTCTCCGGCGGCGAGCCGGTCGCGCAGGGCGAGCGTCGCCTCCTCGGTCGGGGCGCCCGCGGGGACCATGAGCCAGACGGCGCGCGGCGGCGCGAGGGCGGCGACCAGCGCGTCGAGGGTCGCCGCGCCGCTCCCGCCGCCCTCCTCCAGCCCGCGGATCGCGGCGGGGGCGCGATCCCACCCGACCACGCGGTGCCCGCCGCGGAGGAGCCGCAGCGCCATGTTCCCGCCCATCCGCCCCAGTCCGACGATCCCGAGCTGCATCGAAACGCTCCCGTCAGGGCTCCAGGCCGAACGCCGCCGCCCGCCGGTCCTCGATCGCCGCGAGCAGCTTCGCGAACGGCTCGGCGAAGAGCCGCACGCCCTCCTCGAGGAGCCGCTCGGTGATCGCGTCGATCGAGATGCCGAGGCTCGCGAGCTCCGCCATCGTCCGGCGCGCCCCGTCGACGTCCTGCTCGAGCGTCGGCCGCACCCTGCCGTGGTCGCGAAAGGCCGCGAACGTCGCGGGCGGCACGGTGTCCACCGTCTCGGGCCCGATGAGCGACTCGACGTACATCACGTCGCGGTAGCGCGGGCTCTTCGTGCTCGTGCTCGCCCAGAGGAGCCGCTGCGGCTGCGCGCCGAGCGCGCCGAGGCGCGCCCAGCGCGGCCCGGCGGTGAGCGCCCGCCAGTCCTGGTACGCGAGCTTCGCGTTCGCGATCGCCACCCGGCCCTGCAGCGCCTCGGCCCGCTCCCGGACCTCGTCCGACTCCGCGCTGGTGCACAGCTCGGCGAGCAGCTCGTCCGCGAGCGCGTCGATGCGGGAGACGAAGAAGCTCGCGACGCTGGCGACCGTGGCGAGCTCCTCGCCGCGCGCGGCGCGCGCCTCCAGCGCCGCGAGGTGGGCCTCGGCGACCCGGGCCCACGCGTCCCGGGAGAAGAGGAGCGTCACGTTGACGTTGACGCCCTCCGAGAGGAGCTGCCGGATCGCGGGGAGCGCCTCGGGCGTGCCGGGCACCTTGATCATGACGTTCCGCCGGTCGAGGGCGCGCCACAGGTGCCGCGCCTCGACGAGCGTGGCGCGCTCGTCGCGCGCCGCGACCGGTGAGACCTCCAGGCTGACGAACCCGTCGCGCCCGCCGCTCGCGTCGTGGACCGGCCGGAGCAGGTCCGCCGCCGCCTGGATGTCGTGGATCGCGAGCTGCTCGTAGATGCCCTGCGCGTCGAGGTCTGCGCGCGGCAGGAGCGCCGACAGCTCGGCGTCGTAGTCGCGCGTCGAGCCGATCGACTTCTCGTAGATGGCCGGGTTGGTGGTGAGCCCCTTCAGCCCGTCCTCGACGACGAAGCGCGCCAGCTCACCGGACGCGATGAGGCCGCGCCCGAGGCTGTCGTACCAGATGCTCTGCCCGTACCGCTCCAGCTCACGAAGAGGATTCGCCACGGACCGCCCTCCCCTGGAAGCGCGCCTCGAGCGCGCGGACCTTCTCGACGCGGCGCGTGTGCCGCTCTTCACCGTCGAACCGGGAGGCGAGGAACGCCTCCGCGATCTCGAGGGCGAGCGCCTCGCCCACGACCCGTGCCCCGAGGGCGAGGACGTTCATCGCGTCGTGCTCGACCCCCTGGTGCGCGGAGTAGTGGTCGTGGCACAGCCCCGCGAGGATCCCCGGCACCTTGTTCGCGGCCGCCGCGACGCCCACGCCGCTCCCGCAGACGAGGATGGCGCGCTCGACGCGCCCCTCGAGGAGCGCTCGCGCGGCCGCCTCCGCGTGGTCCGGGTAGTCGCTCGGTGACCGGTCGTGCGCTCCGAGGTCGAGCACCTCGTGCCCGAGGGACGCGAGGTGCGCGCGCAGCCGCTCCTTGAGCGCGAACCCCGCGTGATCGCCGGCGAGCGCGACCCTCATGCCCGGACCGTAACGGCGGCGCGGCGGCGCGGCCACGCTCGGGCGTGGAACGCCGCGCGAGGGCTTGTCCCGAGCGCACGCCGTCTTAGATCCGCTCCAGGGGGACGACCTCATGACCGCGTCGAGCGATCGCTGGGCGGCGCTCGCAGCCCAGCTGAGGGCCGATAGCATCCGCGCGACGACGGCGGCCGGCTCCGGGCACCCGACGTCGTGCCTCTCGGCCGCCGACCTCATGGGGGTGCTCCTCGACGGGCACCTGCGCGCCGACTGGCGGCGACCGAGCCGGCTCGACGACGACCGGCTCGTGTTCTCGAAGGGCCACGCGGCGCCCCTGCTCTACGCGATGGCGAAGGCCGCGGGCGCGATCTCGGACGAGGAGCTCCTGTCGCTGCGCAAGCTCGGGAGCCGGCTCGAGGGGCACCCCACGCCCGCCCTGCCGTTCGTCGACGTGGCGACCGGATCTCTCGGCCAGGGGCTCCCTGCGGCGGTGGGGATCGCGCTCGCCGCGCGCCTCCTCGGCCGCGAGCTTCGCTGCTGGGTGCTCCTCGGGGACAGCGAGATGGCGGAGGGCAGCGTCTACGAGGCGATGGAGCTGGGAGGGCACTACGGGCTCGCCCGCATCGTCGCGATCCTCGACATGAACCGGCTGGGGCAGCGGGGGCCGACCATGCTCCAGTGGGACGGGGAGAGGTACGCCGAGCGCGCGCGGGCGTTCGGCTGGAACGCGCTCCTCGTCGACGGCCACGACCGGGCCGCCATCGATCGCGCGTACGCGGACGCCGAGGGGTCCGACCGCCCGGTGCTCGTCGTCGCGCGCACGCTGAAGGGGGCCGGGGTGTCGTTCCTCGCGGACCGGGAGGGCTGGCACGGCAAGCCCCTCTCGCGCGACGAGGCCGAGCGGGCGCTCGCGGAGCTGGGAAGCCCGGCGCCCCTGCACGTCGAGATGGCCGGCCCGAGGCCCGTCCCCGCGGCGCCCGCGCGGCCGGCCGGGACCGGCGCGGCCCCGCGGTACGGGATCGGCTCGCGCGTCGCGACGCGCGAGGCGTACGGCGACGCGCTGCGGGCCCTCGGAGACGAGCGCGCCGACGTCGTGGCGCTCGACGGCGAGGTCGCCAACTCGACCTACTCGGAGCGATTCGGGCAGGCGCACCCCGACCGCTTCTTCGAGCTGTACATCGCCGAGCAGCAGCTCGTGTCCGCGGCGGTCGGCATGCAGGTCCTCGGCCTCGTGCCGTTCGCGTCGACCTTCGCGGCCTTCTTCTCCCGCGCCCACGACCAGCTCCGCATGGCGGCGATCTCCCGGGCGCGCCTGTGCCTCGCGGGATCGCACGCGGGCGTCTCCATCGGGGAGGACGGTCCCTCTCAGATGGCGCTCGAGGATCTCGCGATGATGCGGGCGCTGACCGGGAGCACGGTGCTCTACCCGTCCTGCGCCACGACGGCGGCCGAGCTGACCCGGGAGATGGCGGACCTGGAAGGCCTCTCGTACCTGCGCACCACCCGCGAGAAGACGCCTGTGCTCTACGGTCCCGGCGAGCGCTTCCCCATCGGGGGGAGCAAGGTCTTGCGGCGGTCGAGCGACGACGCCGCCGCGGTGCTCGCGGCGGGCATCACCCTCCACGAGGCGCTCCGCGCGCACGACCTCCTCGCGGCGGACGGGATCCAGGTCCGCGTGGTGGACCTCTACTCGGTGAAGCCCATCGACGCGGCGACCGTCGAGGCCTGCGCCCGCGAGTGCGGCGGACGCCTCGTCGTCGTGGAGGATCACCGGCCGGAGGGCGGGCTCGCCGACGCCGTCTCGGAGGTGTTCGCGGACCGGCCCGCGCCGGCGATCACCCGTCTCGCGGTCCGGGCCCTGCCCGGGTCCGGGACCCCGCGCGAGCTCCTCGACGCCGCCGGCATCGGCGCCGACGCGATCGTCGCGGCGGTGAGGCGCGCGGCCGGGTCGATGCACGCCGGCGGAGGCGCAGGAGAGCGACCATGGCGAGCACGTTGACGCCCCAGCAGCTGGACGAGCTGCGCAGCAGGCTCGAGGACGAGCGCGCCCGCATCCTCCGGGTGCTGGCGACCCCCTCGAGCGGACCTCAACCCGACCAGGAACGGGAGCTCGAGGAGGCGGCGCAGCGCGAGACCGAGCGCGCGCGGCGCGTCGAGATCGAGCGTCGCGAGCGCGCCCTCCTGGCGGAGGTCGAGCGCGCGCTCGCGAAGCTCGCCAGCGGGCGGTACGGGGCGAGCGAGAAGACCGGCGACCCGATCCCGTACGAGCGCCTCGCGGCCGTGCCGTGGGCGCGGGACGCGGTCGGTGAGTGATGGTCCGTCATCGTGGAACCGGCCACCGCCCCACCCGAGCGTTGCGGTGTGGCGGGCGCGTAGGCAAAGGTGCGGCGCCCGACTCCACCGGCCCTTTCCGACGCGCATCGAACCCTGCTTACGTGCCTCGGGCACCTCCCGCTCCGCTCCGCGGCTTCGGGGTCGAGCTCGAGCCGGACGCCACCCGCGTGCGGGCGGTCGAGCGGCTCGTGGCGGTCGCGGCGGGAGCGCCGATCGCACACCAGCCCCGCGCACCGCGCCTCCTCGCCGCGCTCCCGGCCATCGTCTACGGACCCTGCGGCCCGACGTACATGACCACGGTCGCGGTGTCGGACAACGGGTGCGGCCTCGCGTGGTCCGGGCCGATCCCCGACGTCGGCGTCCCCATGGAGATCCGCCTCGGCGCCGGGAGGGAGGTCGCGAGCTTCTGCGCGGAGGTCCGCTGGACGGCGCCATCCGGACTCGCTCCGATGGTCGGCGTACACTTCGCCGC
>JAHWYA010000498.1 GCA_020028115.1 Anaeromyxobacter sp. | reverse complement strand
GCGCCGCGGAGCGGATGCGGCTGGCGCCGATCGGCGCCCTCTTCGCGCCGCTCGAGCGGGCGGCGCAGGACGCGGCCCTCGCCCTGGGCAAGCGCGTCGAGTTCACCGCCGCCGGCGGCGAGAACCGGCTGGACGTCGGGGTGCTCTCCCCGCTCCGGCAGGCGCTCATGCACGTCGTGCGCAACGCGGTCGCGCACGGCATCGAGGCCCCGTCCGAGCGCGCGGTCGCGGGGAAGCCGGAGGCCGGCCGGGTCGAGCTGCGCGTCGAGCGCCGCGGGGATCGGCTGGCCCTGGCGTGCCTCGACGACGGCCGCGGCTTCGACCTGGAAGGGGTGCGGCGAGCCGCGGTGGAGCGCGGCGTCGTGGGCGAGGCCGAGGCGCGTCGCCTCGATGACGGACAGTCGTTGCAGCTCGCCCTGCACCCCGGCGTCAGCACCAGCCGCTCGCCGAGCGAGCTGTCGGGGCGCGGGGTGGGGCTCGACGTGGCGCGGGAGATCGCGGCCCGCCTGCGGGGAGAGCTGTCCCTGAGGAGCGAGCCCGGGGTGGGGGCCACCGTCGAGCTGTGCGTTCCGGTGACGGCCTCGTCGGTGACCGCGCTCGTCGTCGAGGTCGGAGGGGCCCGGGTCGCCCTGCCGCTCGCGGCGGTCCGCCGGGCCTTCCGCGTCGCGCCGCACGAGCGGAGCCCCGCCGGCGGGGGCGAGCTGGTCCTCGACGGGGGCGAGGGCGTGCCCTTCCTGCGGCTCGGCGCCCTGCTGCGCCGCGAGCGACCCTCCGGGGAACAGGGCCGGCCGTGCACCGCGCTCTCCCTCGCGGACGGCCGGGGCCGCGTGGCGGTGGGCGTCGACCGGCTCCTCGGGGTCGAGGACGTCCTGGTCCGGCCCCTGCCCCCGCTCACCCCGCGGAGCCCGCTCGTCGGCGGCGTCTCGCTCGACGCGAGCGGGGCGCCGTTCCTGGTGCTGGCTCCCGACGGGCTCGCGGCGGCGGTGCGGGCCGGGGCGCGCACGGAGGAGGCGCCGGCGCGCCGCGCTCCCCCGCCGGTGCTGGTCATCGACGACTCCCTCACCACCCGCATGCTGGAGCAGAGCATCCTCGAGTCCGCCGGCTATGACGTCGACGTCGCGACCTCGGGAGAGGAGGCCCTGGCGAAGGCCCTGGAGCGCAGGTACGGCCTCTTCGTCGTGGACGTCGAGATGCCGGGCATCGACGGGTTCGAGTTCGTGGCCCGCACCCGGGCGGACCCCGCCCTGCGCGACATCCCCTCGATCATGGTGACCTCCCGCGGCTCGGCGCAGGACCGGCGGCGCGGCGAGGAGGCGGGGGCGCGCGCGTACCTCGTGAAGAGCGAGTTCGACCAGGTCCAGCTGCTGAAGACCATCCGCGAGCTGGTGGGGTGACCATGGCGAGGGTCCGCGTGCTCCTGGTGGAGGATTCCCTCACCATCCGCAGGCACCTGGCGGAGATCGTCGAGGGCGATCCCGACCTCGAGCTCGTCGGCGAGGCCGCCGACGGGAGGATGGCCATCGAGCTGTGCCAGCGGCTGCGGCCCGACGTCGTCTCCATGGACATGATGATGCCGGTGATGACGGGGCTCTCGGCCGCCGAGTACATCATGGCCTACTGCCCCACCCCGATCCTGATCGTGTCCGCGTCCACGAACCGCGGCGAGCTCTTCAAGACCTACGACGCGCTCGCCGCCGGCGCCGTCGACGTGCTGGACAAGTCGCGCGGCGGCGACGGCGACCGCGAGTGGGCGGCGCTCTTCGTCTCCCGCCTGAAGATGACCGCGCGCATCAAGGTCATCACCCATCCGCGCGCCCGCCTGAGAGACACGGCGCCCGACGCCGACGCGCCGTCCCCGGCGGATCGAGCGCCGTGCCGGGTGGTGGCCCTGGGGGCCTCCACCGGGGGGCCGGCCGCGGTGGCGCGCATCCTCGGGGCGCTCCCCTCCGACTTCCCCGTGCCGATCCTGCTGGTGGTGCACATCGCCGCCCCCTTCGACATCGCCCTCGCCGAGTGGCTCGACGAGCAGTCGTCCCTGAGGGTGGCGGCGGCGCGCGACGGCGAGCCGCTCCCGCGACCGGGCCAGGCGAGGGTGATCATGGCGCCGCCGGACCGGCACCTGCTCGTCGAGCGCGACCTCGTCCGCCTCTCGGATGCTCCGGAGCGCCACTGCTGCCGCCCGTCGGTCGACGTGCTGTTCGAGTCGCTCGCCCGGGAGCACGGGGAGCGGGCGGCGGCGTGCCTGCTCACCGGGATGGGGAGGGACGGCGCGCAGGGACTGCTGGCGGTCCGCCGGGCCGGCGGCGCCACGCTCGCGCAGGACGAGGAGACGTCGGTGGTGTATGGCATGCCGAAGGAGGCGGCGCTGATCGGCGCTCCGCAGCGCGTGCTGCCGCTCGGCGACATCGCCCCTGCCCTGCGGGCTATCGCCTCCCGGAAGTGGCTGGCATCGTGATCCCGCCCATCCTGATCGTCGACGACAGCCTGACGGTCCGCATGGACCTCCGCGAGGCGTTCGAGGACGCCGGGCTGCCCACCGTGGACTGCGACACGGCGGCGGCCGCCCGCGCGGCGTTCGGGGCCACGGCCTTCGGGGTGGTCATCCTCGACGTCCTCCTGCCCGACGGCGACGGCATCTCCCTGCTGGAGACGATCCGCAAGAGCGAGCTCAACTCGAGCGTCCCGGTGGTCCTCCTCTCCACCGAGGCCGAGGTCCGGGATCGCGTCCGCGGCCTGCGCCACGGCGCGGACGAGTACGTGGGCAAGCCGTACGACTCGTCCTACCTCGTGGCGCGGGCGCGGGAGCTCCTGGCGCGCGGGGCGGCCGAGGCGACCGACGCCCGGCGCCAGGTG
>JAHWYA010000497.1 GCA_020028115.1 Anaeromyxobacter sp. | reverse complement strand
TTCCTCGGCGTCTCCGACGTCGCCGCCGCGCTGAAGGCGCTCCGGTAGCAAACGCCCACCCCGGCGCCCGCGCGCGCCCCGCGCGGGCGCCGCGGGGCGGGTGCGCGCGCGCCGCGCCCGTATTAGGTGGGTGCGGTGCTCAACTGTCCGCATCACATCTCGTGGGTGCGGCCGGTGGAGGGCGGGCTCCACCAGTGCATCCTCTGCACCCAGGTCGTCACGAAGAAGGACGTCTACCCGAAGCTCGAGGACCTCACCGAGGAGCTCCGCCGCCGGTGGGACGCCCACGAGGCGACGCGCCCGGCCCCGGCGCCGCCGTCCCCGCCGGAAAAGCCCGGCTCCGGCAGTTGACCCTCGCCGTCGCCCCGCCGTTCCGGCTCGACCGGACCGTCGCCGTCCTCCAGCGGCTCCCGCAGAACCCCGTCGACCTCTGGGATGGCGCCGCCTACCTGCGCGCGTTCGACGGCCCGGACGGCGCCGTCGTCTGGCGCGTCGCGCAGGACGACCGGCGCCCGCTCCTCCGGGTGACGCTCGCCGGCGCGGTGGGGCTACTCGCGCCGTGGCGCGCGCGCGTCCGGCGGATGCTCGGCCTCGACGTGGATCTCGCGCCGTTCCGCGCCGCCGCGCGGCGGGTCCCCGTCCTCGCGGAGCTCCTCCCGTTCGCCCGTGGCCTCCGGCCGCCGCGCTTCGCCGCGCTCCACGAGGCGTTCGCGGCGGTGATCCTCTTCCAGCAGGTGAGCCTCGTCTCCGCCGTGGCGACGCTCCGCCGCCTCGTCGCGGCGCTCTCGCCGGCGATCGAGGCGGGAGGTCTCACGCTGCGGGCGTTCCCCTCCGCCGAGGTCCTCGCCGAGGCGCCGGACGCCGTCCTCCGCGCGGCCGGGCTGTCCGGCGCGAAGGCCCGCGCGCTCCGCGGCGCCGCCGCCCGGGTCGCCGACGGCTCCATCCAGGAGGTCGACCTCGCGCGCCTCCCCTCCGCGGACCTCGTCGAGGCGCTCCGCGGCGTGCCGGGCGTCGGACCGTGGACGGCGAACCTGCTCGCGCTCCGCTACTTCGGCCGGCTCGACGTGTTCCCGCCCGGGGACGTCGCGGCCGCGAAGGCGCTCGGCGAGCTCGGCGCGCCCTCGCTCGTCGAGACACTCGGGCCCTGGCGCGGGATGCTCTACTACCTCCTGTTCGTCCGCCGCATGGCGCGCGCCGGCGCGCCCGCCTGGCGGTGACCGGAAGCGAGGGCGAGCGCAGGGGCAGCCGGATGAGGCTGCCCCGTAGCGAGCGGGGGGTTCGGGGGGGCCGCGAGCTCCGCAGGCCGAAGGCGCTGCGGAGCGAGTGACCTCCCGCTCAGATGACGCGGACCGGCACGCCACTCCCACCCGACCGCTGGCCGCCCGGTCGCGGGCGGGCTAGACAGATCCCGTGCCCACGGTCACGCTCGCCGAGTCCCCCGTCGCGCCCGGCCGTCCCGCCGAGATCCACGTCCGCGAGGCGGGAGCTGGTTCACCGATCGTGATCCTGCACGGCGGCTGGGGTTACGAGGCGTACCCGTTCGACGCCGCCGTCGAGGCCCTCGCGCCGCGCCACCGCGTGCTCGCCCCGGACCGCGTCGGCTACGGGCGCTCGGGGCGGGTGCCGGCGCTCCCGCGCGGGTTCCATCGGCTGATGGCCGAGGAGACCCTCGCCGTGATGGACGCCCTCGGCGTCCGCCAGGCGGCGCTCTGGGGGCACTCCGACGGCGCGGTGATCGCCGCGCACCTGGCGTTCCTCGCGCCGGAGCGCGTCGCGGCGGTCGTCCTCGAGGCGATCCACTTCTTCGCCTTCAAGCGTGCGTCGATCGAGTTCTTCGAGACCGCCGTCCGCGACCCCGAGCAGTTCGGGCCCGCGGTGGTCGAGGCGTGCCGGCGGGACCACGGCGACTCGTGGAAGGACGTCCTCGCCGCGGGCGGCTGGGCGTGGCTCGACATCATCGACGAGGGGCGGCGCGGCCGGCGGGACGTCTACTCCGGGCGGCTCGCGGAGGTCCGCGCCCCGGCGCTCCTGCTCCACGGCGCGCGCGATCCCAGGACCGAGCCGGGGGAGGTCGACGCCGCCCTGGCCGCCCTCCCGGACGCCCGGCTCGAGCTCGTCGACGCAGGCCACTCGCCGCACACCAGCCGGGCGGCCCCCCAGGCGGTCGATGCGGCCCGGCGATTCCTGTCGGGGGTGGTGTGGCCCGCCGGCGCGTGAATTGGGTATCGTTCGCGCCATGGCCTTCACCGTCCGCTTCGCCTCGAGTCCGGAAGACCACGACGCGGGCTACAAGCTCCGGCGCGACGTCTTCGAGACCGAGCAGAACATCCCGCGGCCCCTCGACCGCGACGCCTTCGACTACAGCGCCGACCACGTGGTCGCCTTCGACGACAAGGGGCATTGCGTCGGGACCGGACGCGTCGTCCGGGTCGACTCGCGGACCGCGCAGATCGGCCGGATGGCGGTCTCGAAGGAGCAGCGGCAGCACGGCGTCGGCGCCCTCGTCCTCGAGGCGCTCGAGCGGATGGCGTCGATGCGCGGCATCTCGGAGCTGACGGTGAACTCGCAGCTCCCCGCCGAGGCGTTCTATTCGAACCGCGGCTACTCCCGCGTCGGCGGGGTGTTCCTCGACCAGGGCGTGCCCCACGTCGTGCTGAGGAAGGTCCTCGTCCGCTGAGCGGGACCCGGGCTCACGGCAGGAGCACGGCGCGCCCGACGAGCTCGCCGCCGCGCAGCGCCTGCACCGCCTCGTCCCACCGCTCGAGCGGCAGCGTCCGGTCGACCACCGTCCGGACGCGCCCGGTCGCGACGAGGTCCACCGCCGCGCGCAGCTCGGCGAGCGTGTTCCCCACCGACGCCGTCACGA
>JAHWYA010000496.1 GCA_020028115.1 Anaeromyxobacter sp. | reverse complement strand
CCCGTCCTCCCTCCGGGGGGGGCACCTACCACTCCCCCGACCTGAGGCCACGCAAGCGCCTGCCACGACCCGAGTAATCGCTCGGGCGGCACACCCCGCCCCCCAATCATGGCGGCGGGGGTCTCCGCCATTGTATAGACGTCCCCCCCATGCTGCTCGGAGCCCACGAAGGCATCGCCGGTGGCGTCTCGAAGGCGTTCGCCCGCGCGGAGGCCGACGGCGCCGACTGCGTCCAGATCTTCACGCGGAACGCGCGCGGCTGGACGGCGAAGCCCCTCGAAGACGAGGAGGTGTCCGCCTTCCAGCGCGAGGCGCGCCGCAGCCGCCTGCCCGTCGCGGCCCACTCCTCATACCTCATCAACTGCGCCTCCGCAGACCGGGACATCCGCAAGAAGAGCTGGCAGGCGCTCGCCGACGAGCTCGGCCGCTGCGAGCGGCTCGGGATCCCCGCGCTCATCTTCCATCCGGGGAGCCACGAGTCCGAGGCGGAGGGGATCCGGCTCGTGGGGGAGGCGATGACGCGCGCGCTCGCGCAGGTGCCGGGGAAGGCCAGGCTGCTCGTCGAGACCACGGCCGGCCAGGGCGCCTGCCTCGGGTGGAGGTTCGAGCACCTGGAGGCGATCCGGCAGGCCGTCCCGGGGCCGGCGCGCAGGCGCGTCGGGGTCTGCGTGGACACCTGCCACGTCCACTCCGCCGGGTACGACCTCGGCACGGACGAGGGCTACGCGGCGACGCTCGGAGAGCTCGACCGCACGGTGGGGCTCGCGAACGTCCGCGCCTTCCACCTCAACGACTCGAAGAAGCCACGGGGCTGCCGGGTCGATCGCCACGAGCACATCGGCGAGGGGACGCTCGGGCTCGACCCGTTCCGCCGCCTCGTCAACGACGCCCGGTTCGCGGAGACGCCGGGGTTCGTCGAGACCGATTCGCGCTGGAAGGAGAACATCGAGGTCCTCCGCGGCCTCGTTCGCCGATGAAGTCCACCACTCCCATGCGCCAGCCGGAGGAGCCTCCCAAGTCGCGCGCGCGCCGGCTCGTCCGCGCCGCCCGGATGGCGCTCTACGCGCGTCCCGGCGAGGGGGTCCGCGAGAAGCTCGACCGCCTCGTGCAGTACGCGAAGTCGCACCAGCGCGCGCTCATCCTCACGCACGACAACCCGGACCCGGACTCGATCGCGGCGGGCGTCGCCCTCGCGTACCTCCTCGAGAAGCTCGCGGGCGTCGAGGCGATCGTCGCCTACGGCGGCATCGTCGGGCGCTCCGAGAACCGCGCGCTCGTGAAGGTGCTGAAGCTCCCGGTGATCCCGGTCGCCCGCGTCGAGTTCGACGAGTACGACCTCATCTGCATGGTCGACACCCAGCCGGAGCAGGGGAACCACTCGCTGCCGGCGCGCCACTTCCCGGACGTCGTCATCGACCACCACCCCGAGCGCCCGGACTCGCACCTCGCGCCCATCGCGGACGTCGGCGGGCCCATCGGCGCGACCTCCACGCTCCTGGCCGAGTACTTCCGCGCGAGCGGGCTCAAGGTCCCGCCGCACGTCGCGACGGCGCTCTTCTACGGGATCAAGGCCGACACCCGTGACCTCGGCCGGCAGACGACGCGCCAGGACGTCGACGCGTACCTGTGGCTCTTCCCGATGGTCGACAAGGACGCCCTCGGCGAGATCGAGCACCCGAAGCTGCCGGAGGACTACTTCGCCCTCCAGCACACGGCGATCGAGCGGGCGCAGGTGTTCGAGGACGCGGTGGTCTGCGACCTCGCCGAGATCTACGCGCCCGACATGGTCGCCGAGGTCGCCGAGCGGTTCATGTACCTCGAGGGCATGCGCTGGTCGCTCGCCTTCGGCGAGTACGACGACGCGATCTTCTACTCGGTGCGCACGAGTGACCGCCGCATGAACGCCGGGCGGCTCATCCGCGACGTCATCGAGGCGAAGGGCGGCTCCGCGGGTGGCCACGGCTCGATGGCCGGCGCGCGCCTGCCGGTGAAGGGGCTCTCCACGGTCGCCCGCAGGCGGCTCCGCGACCAGATCGTGAAGGACTTCCTCGACGCCTTCGGGGTGAAGACCCGCCGGCCGCGCAAGCTCGTCTGACGCGCGCGGCCGCCGGAGCGTGCCGCCGTGATCTACCTCGACCACAACGCCATCACGCCGGTGCGCCCCCAGGCGCGCGACGCGGTGCTCGCCGCCCTCGACCGGTTCGGGAACCCGTCGTCCGTCCACCGCGCCGGCCGGGACGCGCGGGACGTGCTCGACCTCGCGCGCGACCGGGTGGCGCTCGCGCTCGGGGCGCGGCCGCAGGACGTCGTCTTCACGTCCGGCGCGACGGAGGGGGCCGCGCTCGCGATCCGCGGTGTGCTCGGCGCCTCGCTCGTCCCCGGACCTCCGTCGCCCCGCGAAGCGGGGCTGGGGAGGGGGCCCCCCGGCCGGCGCCGCCTCGTCGTCACCGCGGTCGAGCACCCGTGCGTCCTCGGCCTCGCGCGGCGCCTCGAGGCGGGAGGCACCCCGGTCACGGTCGTCCCGGTGGACCGCCGCGGCGAGGTCGACGCGGCGGCGTTCCGGGCGGCCCTCGGCGCCGACGTCGCGCTCGCCTGCGCGATGCGCGCGAACAACGAGACCGGCGTCCTCCTCCCGGTCCCCGCGCTCGCCGCGGCGGCGCGCGAGGCCGGCGCCCCGTTCCTCTGCGACGCGGTGCAGGCGGTCGGCAAGATCGAGGTCGACGTCCGCACCCTCGGGGCGGACCTCGTCCTCGCCACCGGGCAGAAGCTCGGCGGCCCGCGCGGCGCGGGGCTCCTGTGGGTGGCGCCCGGGCTGCGGCTGGCGCCGCTCTTCGGCGGCGAGCAGGAGCGCGGCCGGCGCGCGGGGACC
>JAHWYA010000063.1 GCA_020028115.1 Anaeromyxobacter sp. | reverse complement strand
CGTGCGCGACGACGACGATGGCGAGGTCGCGCTCCCCGCCGGCGAGGCGGATGAGCTCGGCGAAGGCGCGCGCGTCGCGGTGCGGGAGCGCGGCGTCGATCACGACGGCGTCCAGCGAGAGCAGCTCCTCGAGGAGCAGGTCGAGCCCGCGCGTGCCGTCGGACGCGGTGAGGACGGAGAAGCAGCGGGCCTCGAGCGACCGGGAGAGCGAGCGGAGCGCGGCGTCGTCGGCGTCGAGCACGAGCGCGCGGAGGCTCTTCGTCGGGGTCGTCATCGTGCGGGCCATCGTCGTCGCTCCTTGTTCCCGTCCATCGGTCACGGGACAGGAGATTGCGAAGGCCGTACCAGCGCGCATCCCCGCGGAAACAGGGGGGAAGGCTCGTCGAGAGGGAGCGTTTCGTGGGCGCCGGGCCACGGGGTGTGGCCGTACTGCACGTGATGGCGGTCACAGCGACGCGAAGCAGCGAGCGCCGAATGGCGCCGTCCGCCGACCGTCAGTCGTGATGCGAGCGCACCTCCGCACCATGGCGCCGCATCACGACGAGCGACGCGACGAGGACGATGATGAGGACGGTCAGCAGGGCGAGCTCCCACATGACGTGGCGGAAGACGTCCTCGTCCTTCCCCTCGCGCGCGCTGAACTCGGCCGTGATGACGAGGACGCGCCGGACGCCCGCGATGAGCGCCACGAGCAGGAACGGCTCCGGCACGAGCGCGTGCTCCCGGAAAGAGACCTGCACCGTGTAGAGCAGCTCCACGACCATGAGCGCGAGCAGGATTCGGTCGAGCACCGCCACGATGGCGACGGCGTCCATGCCGCGGGTGGCCGTTCGAGCGAGGTCGACCGCGCCCTGCACGATCATCACCGCCGCCGTCGCGGCGAGGAGCACGCCGAGCGCGACGTACACCGCGTCCTGCACCCCGGAGAAGACCGAGGACACGACGCGCCGCGCTCCCGTTTCCTTCGTTCCCTGGTTCACCGCGCGCCTCCGGCCGCACGCCCATCGGCTCGCTCGGGGTGGCGAGGCCCCCCGCTCGGCAGGCGTCCCATCAGGTAGGCACGCCGAGGGGCGCGAGAACCGCCCCGCTCGTGGCGCGCGGCACGCGAGACGGCGAAGCCGGCGCCGACGCGGCCGCGATTGCATCGCCTCTCGAGGAGTCCCTCGCGGCGAGCGACCGCACCCGTCGATGCTCAAGCTGTCGGGGGTGGTGCGGCGCAGGCCGGAACCTAAGACTCCTGGCCGCAAGCGCGCCTGCGCGGCGCGGACCGGAGCGCACATGCACTCGACGAACAGCTCCCCTCGATACTGGACGATCGAGCCGCCTCCCCCGACCGTGGGCGTGACCTTCGTCGTCCCCGTGAAGGACGAGGTCGACAACGTGGGCACGCTCGCGGCCGAGATCTCGGCGGCGATGGCGGACTCGACGCGGTCCTGGGAGTGCGTCTGGGTCGACGACGGCTCGACCGACGGCACCGGGTCCGCGCTCGAGCGCGTCGCGGCGGAGGACCCGCGGCACCGGCTTGTGAGCCTCGGGCGGAACTGCGGCCAGTCCACCGCGATGGCGGTCGGCTTCTCGAGGGCCCGCGGGGAGCTCCTCGTGACGCTCGACGGGGACGGGCAGAACGACCCTCGCGACGTGCCGCGCATGATCGAGCTGCTCGTCGACTCGGGCGCCGACGTGGTCAACGGCTGGCGACGGACGCGCGAGGACGGCCTCGTCCGGCGGATCTCGTCGCGCGTGGCGAACGGCTTCCGCAACTGGCTCACGGACGAGCAGGTGCGCGACGTCGGGTGCTCGCTGCGCGTCATGCGCCGGGAAGCCGTCCGGCACCTGTTCGTGTTCCGTGGCATGCACCGGTTCCTGCCGACGCTGGCGCGGCTCAACGGCGCGGAGCGCATCCTCGAGGTGCCGGTGCACCACCGCCCTCGCCTCCGCGGCACGACCAAGTACGGCATCCACAACCGGCTGTGGGTCGCGCTCGCGGACGCCTTCGCGGTGCGCTGGCTGCAGGCGCGCTCCGTGGACCCCGGGCTGCGCCCGCTGACGGTCGTCTCCGCCCCGCCGCGGGAGGGCCGCGCATGACCGCGTTCTGGCTCTGTGTCGGGTTCGTCGGGCAGGCCGCCTTCTCTGGACGGTTCCTGGTTCAGTGGGTCGCGAGCGAGCGGGCGGGGCGCAGCGTCGTCCCGTTCCAGTTCTGGGTCCTCAGCATCGTCGGTGGCGCGCTCCTGTTCGCGTACGCGCTCTATCGGCGCGACCCGGTGTTCATCCTCGGGCAGGGCGCGAACCTCTTCATCTACTTCCGCAACGTCCACCTGATCCGCAGGGAGGCGGCGGCCGCGCGTTGACCTCCCTCGTCGAAGCCGTCGCGCGACGCCCCCGGGCGCTGCTGGTTGCGCTGGCCCTCACCGTCGCGCTCGCGTTCCAGGGATCGCGCGGCCTCTACGAGTCGACGGAGGGCCGGTACGCCGAGACCGCGCTCGAGATGGTGCAGCGCGGGGATCTCCTCGCGCCGACGCTCGCCGGGCGTCCCCACTGGACGAAGCCCCCGCTGGCGTACTGGCCGATCGCCGCCGGGGTCGCGCTCGCGGGGACGAACGGCTGGGGCGCGCGGCTCTTCAACGCGATCCTCTTCTTCCTCACGGCGCTCGCGGTCGCCGGCTGCGGGGCGGCGCTGTGGGATCGCGAGGCGGGGCTCGTCGCCGGGCTCGTCTACGCGTCGTCGCCTTTCCCGGCGGGCGCCGCGTTTGCCCTCTCCGCCGACACGCTGCTCGCGCTCTTCGAGGTCCTCGCCGTCTGGGCGTACCTGCGCGCCCGCCGGGATCCCGACGGGCCGCGGGCGCGCTGGTGGGTGCGGAGCATGTGGCTCTCGTGGGGGCTCGCGTTCCTGACGAAGGGGCCGGCGGGGCTGCTGCCGCTCCTCGCGATCGTCGTGTCCGAGCGGCTCGCGCGACGGCGCGTGCGGCTGCTCGATCCGGCCGGGCTGGCCGCCTTCGTCGCGGTCGCGTTCTCCTGGTACGCCTGGGAGGCGCTGCGCCACCCCGGCCTGCTCGCGTACTGGGTGGGCGACGAGGTGATCGGCCGGGCCGTCGCGAACCGGTTTCACCGTAACCCCCAGTGGTACAAGCCGTGGATCCTCTATCTGCCCGCGCTCGTGCTCGGGCAGGGGGCGTGGCTCTGGTTCGGCGCGCGCGCGTTCCGGCGGGAGCTCCTCTTCTCGCCGCGCGCGCTCCTGGCGCGGGTCCGGGGTGGGGGCGCCGGGAGCTTCCTCCTGCTCTGGCTCGCGATCCCGCTCGCGGTGTTCTGGCTGTCCTCGAGCCGCCTCATGCTGTACGTCCTGCCGCTCTTCGCGCCCGTCGCGCTCGCCATCGCGCGCGCCGTGACGCTCGGCCTCGCGCCGGGCGCAGCCCTCCGGCGCGCCGCCGCGGTCGCGATCCCCTCCGCGCTCGTCCTCGTGCTCCTCAAGGGCGCGGCGGCTCACGCGGCCCCGCCGTCGTCGAAGGACATGGGACGGCTCTACGCGACGGTGCGCACCGCGGGAGGGGAAGCCCCCGAGGTCCGGGTGTACGCGGAGGATCAGCTCTTCGGGCTGCAGTTCTACCTCGGCGGCCGGCTGCGCCGCGTCTCGCGCGACGGCTCGGAGCCGTGGGCCGACGAGCGGCTCGACGAGGCGCTCGCCGCGATGCGCGCCGCCCCCGGCCGCAGCCACGTGCTCGTGTCTCCGTCGGGCGAGGCGCCCTTCGTCGAGTCCGCGCTCGCGAGCGCGGGCCTCCCGCACCGGCGCGTACCCGCGGTGGCGCGCGAGCTGTTCGTCGTAGATCCGCGAGCGGCGGATGGCCGGATGGCCAGGTGATGCGGAGCGCTTTGCCCTGGCGCCCGCTCGCGACGACCGGCCTCGGTCGCCAGCATGAGGGCTACGGCACGTACCGGTGCGTCGGGGTGGTTTGCGACGGCTCACCGGAACAGCGCCGCCGCCGCGGGCCTCGCCGCCTCGACGAGCGCGAGGTCGTCCGTCGCCTGCGCGTGCCGCGACGCGACGAGCGCGCCGGTGGCGGTGTCGACGAGCCGCAGGACGAGGAAGCGCGCGTCCCCGATCGCGGAGACCTCGCCGGTGACGACGAGGTCTGCGCCGGCGGCGCGGGCGGTCTCGAGGTCGCACGCGGCGTCGCCGCACGGCTCGTCCGGCCGCCCCTTCTCCTTCGACGACGCGTTCACGCTCTCGCGGGTCATGACGGTCGTCCCCGACGTCCGCCCGGCCTCGGCCGCCGCGGCGCGCGCCTGGTCGGCGAGGACCGCGAGGACCTGCGGTGGCACCGCGCCTCGGAAGTCGAGGACCGCGAGCCGCCGCTTGCCGGGAGGTGGAGCCGCAGGCTCCGCCTGGACCGGCCCGCGATCCGCCGCCGGTGCTGCGGGCTGGGCCTCGTTCGGCGATCGCCCGCGCCCGGCCACACCCGCGAGCGCCGCGATCGCGTCGGACCGCTCGAGCCGCTGGCGCACCGCCCTGCCGAGCTCGGCGAGCTCCTCCGCCCCCCACGCCGCGCCGCTCACCTCCCATCGATCGAGCGCCTTCCCATTCGCATCCACGGCGACCGTGAAGTCGGGGCCGCGGAGCGGGGGGCTCACGGTGACCCGCACGGTCGTGCGCATGCCCTGCCGTCGCGCCGTGCGGAAGCCGGCCTGCGCCAGCGCCGTGGCCACCGCGTCGGCCGCCCTCTCGGCCTTCTCGATCCAGGGCGCGTTGACACGTGGGTCGGCGTCGGCGACGACGAGCACGAGGAGCTTCGCCGCCGCGTCGCTGCCGAGGAATGGCGGGCCGTCGGGCGCCGGCGCCGTGTAGGGCCCTGCAGTGCGGCACGCGGCTGCGGAGAGCAGCACCGCGACAGCGACGAGGACGCGCTGACGAGCGGTCACGGGATCTCCAGGGCGGCGAGAGCTACAGCCGCGGGTCGCTCGAGCCCGGACGTTCCTCGACGAGGAGTGACGGGCTCGCATGGACGTTCAGCGTATACCGTGCCGCCGCTGATGCCGCGGTACTTCCTCACCCCGCCCGCGCGGCTCGCGGCAGGGGCGGGTCACCTCCGCACTCGCACCAGCCGATTGGTGCCGGACTCGGCGCCCCAGACCTCGCCCTTTCGTCCGAGCATCTGGCGGACGTTCGCGCTCGCGCGGTCGCTCGGGAAGCTCGTGAACCGCTCCGACGCCGGGTCGAAGCGCACGATCGCGTTCGCCGCGAAGTCCGTGATCCAGACCTGATCCTCCTCGTCCACGTATACGGAGTACGCGCGCGGCTTCTCTCCGGGGAGCTTCCAGCTCCGCCACGAGCCGGTCGACGGATCATGGACGCTCACCTGCCCGGAGTTCCACTCGCTGACCCAGACGCGGCCGCGCGAATCGGACCACACGCGACGCGCGCCTTGTCCCTGGGTCGGCGGCTCGACGACGGTGGCCTTCCCGGTCGCGACGTCGATCCGCGCGATGTGGCTCCCGGCGAGCGACGCATAGAACACCGCACCGTCGCGAGTGGAGGTGATGCCGTACGGTCCGGCGCCGCGCGGCGCGTCCCACACCTGCATCGCTCCGCTCCCGGGGTCGAGCCGTCCGTAGATTCCGCCCTGGCCGGTGAACCAGAGCTGCCCGCCGCGGTCGAACGTGGCGGTGTTGAGGTTCACGTTCCCGCGCCCGTCCGGGAGCGGGAAGATCCGGACCGCGCGCGTCGCAGGATCGACCCGCACGATCGTGTTCAGGCCGCTGTCGGTCACCCAGGCCGCGCCGTCCGGGCCCACGATCACGCCGTGCGGGGCCGAGCCGCGGCCGAGCGGGATCTGCTCGACGCGGCCCGTCGCCGGATCGAGGCGGCCGAGCGCTCCCTGGCGCTGCGCGGTGTACCAGACCGTCCCGTCCGGCGCGGGCGCGACGTCGTGCGGGCCGGCACCCGCCGCGACCGGGAAGTAGCTCACCTCCTCGGCGCGCACGGGGGCGAAGGCGAGCACCGCGAGGAGTGCGAGGAGAAGGTGCATCGAGCGAGCTCCTGCGCCCGTACATAGCGGAGCGGGGCCGACGGCGCGCGCGGTCCGGCCGTCAGGCGGAGGCCGCCGCGGCGCCGCCCGGCGAGGTGGAGAGGATCCGCCGCAGCGTCTCGACGAGCGCGCCGGGCGCGCAGGGCTTCTCCAGGCGCGCGTCGAAGGCGAGCCCGTCCGCTGGACACGATGACAGGACGATCACCGGGACGCCCGCGATGGCGGGGTCGGCGAGCTGGCTTCGCGGAACTCCCAGCCGGTCATGATGGGCATGACGAGGTCGAGCACCACCGCGTCCGGGCAGGGCAGGGCGGTCCGGAGGTGGAGGAGCGCGTCGAGCCCGTTCTCCACCTCCGTCACGTCGAAGGCCTCCGCGCGGAGGAGATCGGCGGTGGCGCCGCGCAGCTCGCGATCGTCGTCGACGAGGAGCACGCGGTGGCGGGCCGCCTGGAGGGCGCGGGTGAGCGCGACGGACGGTGGGTGGGTGAGCCGGTGCATGGGGAGTCCTCGTGGCGGCGGGCGCTCGTTCGGCGCTTCTGGCGGGCGACGGCGCTGTGCCGGTGAACGGAGGGTGCAATCCGCCGGCCGCGCCGGATCTGGCCATATCCAGCGGGTCGCGTGAGCGGTGGCGTGATCCGCGTGCCACGACGTGGCCCGCGAGCGACACCGTGCAGGGGACACCGGCGTGCAGGCACGCGCTCGAGCGGCCTTTGACGGTCGAGCGCCCGACGGCTCCTTCTACGGCGCGCGGTTCAGAGGCGGGAACGCTCCCGCGCTCGTGAGGACACGACGTCCGGGTGGCCGTCGCCATCGAGGTCGGCGAGGGCGGAGGCCCGCACCTGGACCGGCGTGAGGATGGACGTCGAGGTGAAGCCGGTGACCCCGTCGTTTCGGCGACCCGACGCCGCCCGTGACGACGTGGTTCGACGACGGGAGGGACTCGCGCCCGACTCCGCGTCCGGACCTTCACGCCGCCCGCGGACGCCGAAGACCAGATGGCCCGCCAGACCTTGCGATCTGGCGGGCCCGATGATGTCGGACGAGATGGAGTGCCTGGACCCGGAATCGAACCAGGGACACGGGGATTTTCAGTCCCCTGCTCTACCAGCTGAGCTATCCAGGCGTGCTGCCCACGGCACCCGGGAGGGCGCCGAGGGCGGCAGTTTTACGATCGCCGGGCTCGGAACGCAAATCCGAAAAGCCCCGGCGGGGCGCGGGTCCTGGAGGGGTGGGGCCGGCTACTTCCGGCTGACGCCGCGGATGCTCGGCTTGTCGTCGGACACGGCCGCGGCCACGCGCGCCCGGTGGAGCGACGAGTGCTCGGCCGGATGGAAGCCGCGCATCGCCATCTCCCGCGCGTGGTCCTCCTGGCTGACGCACGCGACGGCGGAGACGCTCTCGTGGCGCTCGCGCATCTCCCGCCACAGCCGGACCCGCGCCTGGTTCGCGAGGAGCCGCTCCTCGAGCCGCTCGAAGGAGGCCTCGAGGTTCCGCCTCTCTCCGGCGACCCGCGCGAGCCGGATGTCCGCGTCCCGCGGGCCGCAGCCGGCCGCGACGACGAACGCGAACAAGAACGGAGTCGCTGCTCTCACCGGGGTCCCTCCCACCTGGAGCGCGCTGCGGGAGGAACATGAGCAGCAGCGGAGGCGGGATCAGCCCTCTCAAAGGAGACTTCCCACCCCGATTGAGACTGGCCGCGACGCCGCGGGGCGCGTTGGCGTGTCCCTAGACCTTGGGAATCGCCTTCAGGACGGCCTTCCCGTCCTTCACCTCGACCTTGAACTCGACCGACTTCGCCTTGAAGCGGGTCATGAGCTCGGGGATCTGCTT
>JAHWYA010000495.1 GCA_020028115.1 Anaeromyxobacter sp. | reverse complement strand
ACCGCGCCGGCGGCGCGGGCCGCGACCGCCCGCAGGACGGCGTCGCCCGCGGGGTGGCCGTGCCCGTCGTTCACCGCCTTGAACCGGTCGACGTCGAGGACCACGACCGAGAGCGGCGCGCCGGACCGCGCGGCGCGGGCCACCTCGCGCGCGAGCTCCTCCTCGAAGGCGCGCCGGTTCGCGAGGCCGGTGAGCCCGTCGCGCCGCGACGCGAGCGCGAGTCCGGCGAGCTCGCCGCCCTCCGGGTCCCCGGCGGCGACGTAGCGGGCGACGAACGTGCCGAGCCGCAGCCGGTCCCCGGCGCGGAGCCGGTGGAGGTCCACCCGCCGGCCGTTCACCCACGTCCCGTTGGTCGAGCCGAGGTCGACGACGAGGTGACCCTCCTCGTCCCCGGCGATCCGGGCGTGGCGGCGCGAGACGTCGTCCGCGGGGAGGCGCACGGTGCAGGCCGCGTCGCGCCCGAGCTCCACCTCGCGGTCGAGCGGCACGCGGAGCCCGACCACCGCGTCGCCCTCGACGAACACGAGGCAGGCGTCCCCGCCCGCCCCGGCGCGCGGCGGATCCCCCGGCGGACGGCTCCGGGTCTCCTCCACCACGGCGCTCAGACCCTCCAGTTCACGTGCTCGAAGTCGGCGTCGGGCACGGTGAAGGCGAGGAAGCCGTAGCGCGGGAGGCGCTCGACCTCGACCTCGCCGCGGAGCGAGTGGACGGACAGCGCGAGCTTCATCCCCGGGGTGAGGCCGAGCGCCGCGAACGGCAGCGCGAGCTCGAGCACCTGCGCGAACGCCGCCCTCCCGAGCTCGTCCCCGCGACGCTTCCCCGCGCGGACCGCGCCGTCGGGCACGAGCGGGAAGTCGATGCAGGTCTGGCGCTCCGCCGCGAGGACGACCACGCGGATCCGGTTCGCCACCTCCACCGCGCGCGCGGGCGACTCGGCCGGATCGAGCCGAAGGTAGAGCGCCTCGAGGTCGAAGCCGTACTGGAGCAGGTGGAACGCCTGCGCGCCGCCGTACATCGACCCGCGGTGCTGGCCGGGGCGGTAGAGCCCGCAGCCCTGCCACTCGAAGAAGGTGGTCTCGCGCCCGTCCAGGGTGGGCGTGAGGAGGAAGGTGGGCTCGCGGAGCGGCTTCGCCTCGACGCCGGTCGCGGCGGCCCCGCCGGCGCGCTTGATCGGCTCGAGCGCCTCGGGCGGCGGGTTCGCGCCCGCGAGGAGCGCGGCCTGGATGACGTGGCCGCGGAAGAGGCCGTCGAACTCGGCCGCGAGCTCGGTCGTGAAGTCCTCGCCGTACCACCAGTACCAGTCCGACGCCTCCGCGGCGTAGAGGTGGCGGCGGGCGCGGGCGATCCGCTCCGGGTCCGCGCCCTCGCGCTCGGCGGCGGTGACCGCGTCGTGGGCGTGGCCGAGCGCGGTCCAGGCCTGCCGGTCCTCGCGGTGGCCGATCCAGATCCGGTAGGAGGCCTCGATCCACGAGCCGGAGTGGATGCGCGAGATCGGGGCGCCGCTCGCGGAGAGCGTCGCGTCCGACATCGTGACGGTCTCGATCCGGTCGCTCGCCTCCAGGGCGGCGTAGAGCCGGTCGAGGAAGTCGCGACCGCTCTCGGGGTAGTGCTCCCACGCGTTCTCGCCGTCGAGGAAGACGCCCACCGTGGCCGGCCCCTCCTGGCCGTCGCGCGCCCACGCGTCGCCGATCGCCGAGACGTGGGCGAGGAAGTCCGAGACCGCGTCCTTCGCGGCGACCTTCGCGTAGGTGAAGCCGATGACGTCGGAGAGCGAGCGGTCCCGGAACAGCATCGCGAGCTCTCCGCCCGCGCCCGCCGAGACCCTCCACGGCCGGTAGAGCGAGCGGAGCCGCGGCGCGTCCGGCGGCAGCGAGTGGAGGAGGACCCCCTCGTCGCTCGCGGCCCAGCGCACGCCCTCCGAGGCGAGGACCTCGACCGCCTCCGGGGAGACCGACCCCTCCGCCGGCCACATGCCGGCGGGCGGCTTCCCGAAGCGGCGCGCGTGCGACGCGATCGCCTCGCGCACGTGCCAGCGCGCGTCCTCCGGATGCGCGAAGCGCGGCGGGAGCGCGACGCCCGGGAGCGCCCGGCGCGCCGCGTCGGTGTCGCAGAGGAGCGGAAGGATCGGGTGGTAGTACGGGGTCGTCGAGAGCTCGACCTGCCCGCGGTCCGCGAGCCGCCGCCAGCGCGGGACGATCTCGCCGAGGATGCGCCGCTGCGCCTGCAGCACGTAGGCGACGTCCTCGCGGGAGTAGCCGCGCCCCTTCGCGGAGAGGTCGCGCAGGCCCTCGTCGTCCGCGAGGGCGCCGAACCCCATCCAGGCGAGGTTGAAGTGGAGCTGGAGGTCGGTCAGCTCCTCGTCGGTGAAGGTGGCCGCGAGGCGCGCGACGTCCGCGCTCCGGAGGTCGCGGCCGCGCTTCTGGAGCAGGTCCCAGTACCTCGGCACCGGGCGGATGTGCCGCTCCCAGTCGACCATGAAGAAGGAGCGGAGGATGGCCTGGCGTTCCTCGGGCCCGAGCTCGGGGACCGGCCGCGCCGTCAGCTCGTGGAACCGATCGCGGGCGCGCGCCTCGACGTACTCCTCGAGCTGCTCGAGGAGGACCGGCGTGAAGTTCACCGTGCAGCGGACGCCCGGGTGGCGCTCCAGGATCCACGCCATGTCGTGGTAGGCGCGGGTCGCGTGGAGCCGCACCCAGGGCATGAGGAACTCGCCCGTCTCGGCCTCCCGGTAGGGAGGCTGATGCATGTGCCACAGCAGCGCGAGGCGGACCTTGCGCATCGTCCAGGGACTACGCGGTCACGCTCGCCCAGCCGGCTAGCGGCGGCCGCGGGCGCGCGCGGGCGGGTGAGGGAGCGCGGCCGGCTCGGGGCGCGCGCGGC
>JAHWYA010000494.1 GCA_020028115.1 Anaeromyxobacter sp. | reverse complement strand
CAGCGGGAGCAGCTCCCCCTGCCAGCACGCGCAGAGCGCGCGGGTGAGCCGGAGCGCCTCCCGCCGGATCTCCGCGAGCTGCTGCGCTGGCGTGAGCCCGTCGACGGCAGGCTCACCGACGCCCGCCGCGACCTGCTGCTCGAGCCCCGCGACGCGCACCATGAAAAACTCGTCGAGGTTCGAGGCGACGATCGAGATGAACCGGACGCGCTCGAGGAGTGGGTTCGCCGGATCCCGGGCCTCCTCGAACACTCGCCACTGGAACGCGAGGAGGGACAGCTCGCGATTCACGAGGAGGGCGGGGTCGAGCCGGACGGGCTCCGCCGCCCGGTCCTGCGCCAGCGCCGCCGCCGCGTCGGCTGCCGCACCGGCTGCGCCCGGGGCGCCGACCGCGGCGACCCCTCCGCCCCGGGCGACGAGCGGCTCGGGGGGCACCTGCTCCGCGGGATCCTGCATGAGATGGTCCTCCGGCCAAGGGCGCGCTGCCGCAAGAGCGCTGCGGCGCGCCGGCACACCTCGCCTACTCCGAGCCTATCGCGCCATGACGGCGCCCGCATCGGCGGCCGTGTGACGATCGTGTTTCGGCGCGGGAGCATGCGCCCGACGGGCGCTTCGGTCAGCGCCCGTCCTCGACGAGCGCGTCTGCCGCCTCCGGCCCCCCCCAACCGAGGATCCGCACGTCCTTTCCCTCGAAGAAGACGGCGGACCGCTCGACCCCCACTGGCGGTCCGGCAACCGTCCACCCACGTGCTAGCGTTCCGTCACCTTCGGAGGTGCGCATGGCCCACCCCTCGCTGTCCCGCCTGCTGTCCCGGGACGAGTTCCCGGCGGTCGCGTCGAAGGACGTCTACGAGCGCCGGGTCGAGGAGCTGCAGAGGCGCATGCTCCTCGTGCAGCAGGGGCTGTTCCACGCCAGGCGGCGCGCGGTCATCGCCATCGAGGGCTTCGACGCGTCCGGAAAGGGCGGCGCCATCCGCCGGATCTCGGAGGCGGTGGATCCCCGCGGGCTGCACGTCGTGCCCATCGGACCGCCAAGGGAGGACGAGCAGGGCCGCCACTGGCTCTGGCGGTTCTGGCGGGACCTCCCGGCGCCCGGGACGATCACGGTCTTCGACCGGACGTGGTACGGGCGGGTGCTCGTGGAGCGCGTCGAGAAGCTCGCGGAGAAGAAGGCGTGGCGGCGCGCCTACCGCGAGATCGTAGAGTTCGAGCGCACGCTCGTGGACGACGGCGTGGACGTCGTCAAGATCTTCCTCGCCGTGAGCAAGCGCGAGCAGCTGAAGCGGTTCGAGGCGCGCCTCGCGGGCCCGTACAAGCTGTGGAAGATCGGGGAGCCGGACGTGCGCGCGCGGAGGCACTGGGACGACTACGTCGAGGCGGTGGACGAGATGTTCGCGCGCACCGAAGCTCCGCGGACCCGCTGGCACCTCGTCCCCGCCGATCACAAGTGGTACGCGCGCGCAGAGGTCCTCCGGATCGTCACCGCGACCCTCGCCCGGCACGGTGCGTGGCTGGAGGCGAAGGCCCGCCACGCCGCGCAGGCGCGGCACCTCCGGAAGGAGCTGCGGCGCCTCGAGCGCTGAGCGCGCCCCCCCGCGGGGGCGCACTCGCCCGAGCCGGACGGCCACTTGCCCACCCCCGCCGTCACACCGATGTTGCAGGGGGTGCGGGCGCTCGTCACCTGCGCCCCGTACAAGGTCGGGCGATGACCGAACGCGACCAGCAGGGGCTGCAGCTCGACGCCGCAGGCGCGACGATCACGGTCGACCCCGCGACCGCGACGATCGTCGTCCGCGACGGGCGCTTCCGGCGGATCCTCTCGTTCGACGAGGCGCTCCTCCTCGGCGTGCGCCGCTTCCACTCGCCGGTGCGCACCGCCGTCGCGCGCGTCCTGACGCGCGCCGGCGACGCCTCGAGCTGGGCGGTGCTGGGGATCGCCTGCCTCGCCTCCCGGACGCCCCTGGGCACGCGCTTCGGCCTGCGGATCGCGGCCGCGACGCTCGGCGCGACGGCGCTCTCCCAGGCGCTGAAGCGGAGCCTCACCCGCGCCCGGCCCGACGTCTCCATCGCGGGGTTCGAGCCGCTCGCCGCGAACCCGGATCGGTTCTCCTTCCCGTCGGGCCACACGGCCGCGGCGTTCTCCGTCGCGGTCGCCCTGGCCGGCGAGCCCGCCGGAGTCGGGCCCCTCGCCCTCCTGCTCGCGACGGGGATCGGGCTCTCGCGCGTCTACCTCGGCGCCCACTACCCGCTCGACGTCGCGGCGGGCGGGATCCTGGGGCTGTTCGCCGGCCTCGCCGCGCGCCTCCTCGTCTCCTGACCGGACCGCGGGGCGGCTCCCCGCCGGCTCACGGCGCGCGTGTGTGCTCCTCCGCCGCGGGATGCGCACCCCTACGAGCAGGGGGACATCCATGAAGAGGCTCTCATTTCTTGCAGCGCTGTTGGCGCCGCTCATGGCGGTCGCGCAGGCGGCGGGCGGGACCACCGGCTCCGGGGCGGCCGGAGCGACCCAGGCGCCTTCGACCGGGAGCACCGGACAGGATCCCCGCACCGGCGGCGCGACGACGCCGGGGACGACCGCGCCGGGCGTCGAGATCTGCCCGCCGGGCACGGTCCCCGACACCGGGACCACCGCGGGCACGGGTCAGGGCGGCGTGTCCGGCACCGGGTCTTCCGGCGGCACTGGAGGGACCGGGTCCGGCGCCGCAGGGACGACAGGCGGCGCCACCGCGACCGGCACCCGTTGCGTGCCGATCGGTGCGACGACCCCCGGGACGACCGGATCGTCGGGCGTCGGCACCCCGGGGACGGCCGGCGCCGGCACGCCCGGGACCGGCCAGATCGCGCCTCCCGCGGGGGGCGCGCAGCCGGGCACCGGGACGGGCGC
>JAHWYA010000062.1 GCA_020028115.1 Anaeromyxobacter sp. | reverse complement strand
GTCGACCGCGCGCAGGCGTAGCACGGGGCGCCGGGTGGCACCGAGACGACGGCGCCTCCATCCGCGTCCGGCTCGAGCACGACGTGGGGGACGCCCGCCCGCCGCGCCGCCTCGGCCGCGTGGAGGGCCTGCGCCGCCGACGGCGCCGCGACGAGCGTCGCGGTCGGGACGCCGCCCACCGGGTAGGGCTCGACCTCGACGAGCGCGGAGAGGCGCGCGAGGGCCGCCGGCCCCGCCGTCGCGCGCAGATGGCCGACATCGGCCGGCTCGAAGAGCCAGCTCCCGAGGTCCTGCGGAGAGACCGCCTCCGCGTCGTCGACCCACAGCTTCCCGACCCCCGCCTGCACGAGGTACACGAGCGCGGGCGCCGCGAAGCCGCTCGCGCCGACCGCGCGCACGCGGGACGCGGCGAGGCGCTGCTGCGCCGCCTCCCCGAACCCGGGGACGAGGAGCTGGCGCGCGTACCGCGCGACCCGGGGATCGTCGAGCGGCGCGCCGGGACCGCTCACGGGAGCCCTCCGCCCGCGGCGTGCTTCTCGACGACGACACGGAAGGTGCCCTCCCCCGCCCCGAGCGGCTCGACGGACACGATGCGGTGCCCCTCCTCCGCGGCGCTGCGCGGGACGCTCTCGACGGCCTCGCCCGCGGTGAGCCACACCTCGAGCCGCTCGCCGTCGCCGAGCCGCTCGAGCGCGATGCGGGTCTTCACGTACGTGAGCGGGCACGCGTACCGCCGGAGGTCGACGACGGCGGAGGGGGTCACGCGGCGCCTCCTGGGCGCGAGGAGGTCGTCTCGCACGCGACGGCGGTCCCGCCCTCGAGCGGCTGCGTTCCGGCGCACGCGGCGCAGCCGGGCCGCTTGCGGACGAGGACGAGCCGCGCGCGCGCTCCTCGCCTCGTACGTGTAGAGCCGCCCCTCGTAGGCGCCGCGCTCGCCCGCGAGGAGCCGCAGCGCCTCGGAGCCCATGAGCGCGCCGGCGAACCCCGCCACCGGCCCGAGGATGCCGGCCTGCGAGCAGGACGGCACCTCGCCCGCCGGCGGCGGCGCCTCGAACAGGCAGCGCAGGCAGCCGCCGATCCCGTCGGGCACCACCGTGAAGAGCTGCGCCGTCGTCCGCAGGACCCCGCCGTGCACGAGCGGGACGCGGGCGCGAAGCGCCGCGTCGTTCGCGAGGAACTTGGTCGCAAAGTTGTCGGAGCCGTCGATGACGACGTCCGCCGCGCGCACGAGCTCGAGCGCGCTCGCCGCGTCGAAGCGGGCGTCTCGCGCCTCGACGGCGGCCGCGGGGAACAGCGCGCGCAGCCGCGCCGCCGCCGCCGCGGCCTTCCGCGCGCCGAGGTCCGCCTCGGCGAACAGCGGCTGCCGGTTCAGGTTCGAGGTCTCGACCGCGTCGTCCTCGACGAGGACGATCCGGCCGACGCCGCCGCCCGCGAGCACGAGGAGGGCCGGGCCACCGAGGCCGCCCGCGCCCACGACGAGGGCGCTCTTTCCGGCGAGGTCCATGCGAGAGAGGTCGCCTATATCCCGCAGCCGCACGAGGAGCAACCGTGACCTGGACCTGGACCTCGCCCCCGGTCAGACCACGACCTGCCGCCCCTCGCGCGCGAGCTGCGTGAGCTGGGGGAGCGTCGCGATCCGATCCACCGCGCCGCCGAGCGCGGCGGGGTCGAGCCCGGCGAGGCGCACGGCGGTGTCGCACGCGACGACCTCGACCCCGAGCTCGCGCCGCGCCTCCTCGAGCGTCTCCGCGAGCGGCGCGACGCGGGCCGCCGCCGCCTCGGCGGGCGCGCCGTCGTCGAAGCGTCCCTCGGCCCAGAGCCTGAGCGCGTCGAAGAACAGCGCGACCACCACCCGCTCGCCGAGCGCGGCGGCCGTCACGGCGAGCGTGACCGCCTGGTAACGATCCGGCCACGTGGCGCGGTGGAGCAGCACGACGAGGGGCCCGCTCGCCGCGTCTCCCCGGACAGGTTGGGCCATCCCGCCATCGTACCCACGTGGGCGGTGGGCTGCCACCACGCCCAGCGGGTGCGCGGGCTTGCGGCGCCGCCCCTCACCGGGAAGGTTGTGGTACGAACTTCCTGTCTCCGAACGGAGGGTCTCGCCTTGAAGAAGCCCAGCTCCATCGCGCCGGCGGAGGGCCGGCTGGCGGTCCTCGTGCCCGGCCTCGGCGCGGTCGCCACGACGCTCATCGCCGGCGTAGAGGCGGTCCGCCGCGGTCTGGCGAAGCCCATCGGCTCGCTCACCCAGATGGCCACCGTCCGGCTCGGCAAGCGGACGGAGAAGCGGACCCCCGCGATCAAGGAGCTCGTGCCGCTCGCGGAGCTCGGGGACCTGTGCTTCGGCGCGTGGGACCCGTTCCCCGACGACGCCTACGAGTCGGCGGTGCACGCCCGCGTCCTCGAGCGCGACCTGCTCGAACGGCTGAAGGAGCCGCTCTCGGCGGTGCGGCCGATGCCGGCGGTCTTCTCGCCCGAGTACGTGCGTCGGCTCGACGGGCCGAACGTGAAGAAGGCGCCGACGAAGCGGGACCTCGGCGAGCTGCTGCGCGAGGACATCCGCCGCTTCATGAAGGCGAACGACTGCGCCCGCGGCGTCATGGTCTGGTGCGCCTCGACCGAGGTGTACCTCGAGCCGTCCGCCGTCCACGCGGAGCTCGGCGCGTTCGAGCGGGCGATGGCGGCGAACGATCCGGCCATCGCGCCGTCGATGATCTACGCCTGGGCGGCGCTGCAGGAGGGGATCGCGTTCGCGAACGGCGCCCCCAACCTCACGGTCGACATCCCCGCGATCCAGCAGCTCGCGAAGAAGAAGGGCGTGCCCATCGCCGGGAAGGACTTCAAGACCGGCCAGACGCTCATGAAGACCGTCCTCGCGCCGATGCTGAAGGCGCGGATGCTGGGGCTCGAGGGCTGGTTCTCGACGAACATCCTCGGGAACCGCGACGGCGAGGTGCTCGACGACCCCGGCAGCTTCAAGACGAAGGAGGTCTCGAAGCTCTCCGTCCTCGAGCACATCCTGCAGCCCCAGCTCTACCCGGACCTCTACGGCCACTTCGACCACAAGGTCCAGATCAACTACTACCGGCCGCGCGGGGACAACAAGGAGGGCTGGGACGCGATCGACATCGTCGGATGGCTCGGGTACCCGATGCAGATCAAGGTGGACTTCCTGTGCCGCGACTCGATCCTGGCCGCCCCGGTGGCCCTCGACGTCGCGCTCTTCATGGACCTCGCCGCGCGCGCGGGGCTGAAGGGCATCCAGGAGTGGCTCTCGTTCTACTTCAAGAGCCCGATGGTCGCGGAGGGGCTCTACCCGGAGCACGACCTCTTCATCCAGCTCACGAAGCTCAAGAACACGCTGCGCCACGTCGCCGGCGAGGAGCTCATCACGCACCTCGGCCTAGACTATTACGGCTGACGCATCCGCCCACGCTCCGCGTCCACGGACGGGCACGCGACACGCAGGGGGCGGACGTCGCCTCGCGGCCGGACGTCTCTCGCTCGGACTCGCGCCCGAAGGCGCGAGTCCTCGGTGCTCCGTCGGGGGCGTCGCCAACGCGGGGCGCAACCCCTAGAGCATCGCCCATGGCCTACGTCGTCGCGGACCCGTGCGTGAAGTGCAAGTACACCGACTGTGTGGAGGTCTGCCCAGTCGACTGCTTCTACGAGGGGCCGAACTTCCTCGTGATCCACCCGGACGAGTGCATCGACTGCGGCGCCTGCGAGCCCGCCTGCCCGACGAAGGCGATCTTCCCTGAGGAGAGTCTCCCCGCGAAGTGGAAGGAGTACGTCCAGCTGAACGCGGACCTCTCCAAGAAGTGGCCGAACATCACCGAGAAGAAGGACGGGCTGCCCGACGCCGACGCCTGGAAGGACAAGGAGGACAAGCGCGGCCTCCTCGAAGGCCTGTAGGCGCTGCGGCCGAGCGGCGGCGCCGCAGACCCCTTGAAAGCGAGAGGGGACCCGGCGGCTGCCGGATCCCCTCTGCTCTGCGGAGTGCCCAGGGCGAGATTCGAACTCGCACGCCTTACGGCGCCACCCCCTCAAGATGGTGTGTCTACCAGTTCCACCACCTGGGCGAAGCGGGGACGGGTTCTAGCAAAGGCCCGACCGCCGCGCAAGCCGCGTCACGCGAGCTACTTCGCCGGCGCCTGGGGCGCGGCGGGCGCTGGCGCGCTCGACGGCGAGCCGGGCAGCGCGGGGCCCGGAGGCGGAGCGCCCGCGTCGGGGCCCGGCTGGCCGGGGAGCCCCTGGGTCGGGAACGGCGCCTGCGCCTCGCGCTCGATCTCCGAGCCGGAGCGCGACGCCTGGTAGGCGAGCAGCAGCGACGTGAGCATGAAGATGCCGGCGGAGACGCTCGTGACCTTGCCGAGGAGCGTCTGGGCGCCACGGCCGCCGAAGACGGTCTGGGCCCCGGCGCCACCGAAGGCGCCGCCCATGCCGCCGCCCTTACCGGCCTGCAGCAGGATCACGAGGATGAGGAAGATGCAGACGACGACGTGGAGGACGGTGACGAGGGTGATCAACGGAGTGCACCTTTCACTATGGCGAGGAAGTCCTTCGCCTTGAGGCTGGCCCCGCCGACGAGCGCGCCGTCGACGTCGGGCTGGGACATGAGCTCTGCGGCGTTCTCGGGCTTCACCGAGCCGCCATACTGGATCCGGACCTCGTCGGCGACGGGCCCGCCGAGCTCGCGGAGGATCTTGCGGAGGGCGGCGTGGACCTCCTGGGCCTGCGCCGCCGTGGCCGTCCGGCCGGTCCCGATCGCCCACACCGGCTCGTAGGCGACGGTGAGCTGGCGGAGCTGCTCGGGCGAGAGCCCCTGGAGCCCCTGCCGGACCTGCCGGCCCACGACCTCCAGCGTCCGGTCCGCCTCGCGCTCGGCGAGGGTCTCGCCGACGCAGACGATGGGCCGGATCTTCGCGCCGAGGAGCGCCGCCGCCTTGCGGCGCACGCCCTCGTCGGTCTCGCCGAAGAGCTGGCGGCGCTCGCTGTGCCCGACGATGCCGTGGGTGCAGCAGGCGTCGGCGAGCATGGCGGCCGAGATCGCGCCGGTGAAGGCGCCCTGCGCCTCCCAGTGCACGTCCTGGGCGGCGAGCTCGATGCCGGTGCCGGCGAGCGCGGTCGCCACCGCGTGCAGCGCGGTGAACGGCGGCGCGACGGCGACCTGCACCTCGCCCGCGCGCGCCGCCTCCGCGACGCCGGCGGCGAGCTCCTTCACGAGCGCCGTCGCCTCGGCGGCGGTCTTGTGCATCTTCCAGTTGCCGCAGACGAACTTCCGGCGCGCCATCGTCACTCCTCGAGGACCTTGATCCCGGGGAGCTCGCGCCCCTCGATGAACTCGAGCGAGGCGCCGCCGCCGGTGGAGACGTGCGTCATCTTCTCGACGAGCCCCGCCTCCTCGACCGCCGCGGCGCTGTCCCCGCCGCCCACGACGGTGACGGCCGGGCTGTCCGCCATCGCCCTCGCGACGGCGAACGTCCCCTCCGCCCACGGCTTCTGCTCGAACAGGCCCATCGGCCCGTTCCAGAAGACCGTCTTCGCCGACAGGATCCGCTGCCGGTAGCGGTCGAGCGTCTTCGGCCCGATGTCGAGGCCCATGAGGTCGGCCGGCACCGCGCGGTCGTTCACGACGACGCGCTTCGCGGTCTCCTTCGGCTCGGCGCCGCAGACGTGGTCGACCGGCAGGAGCAGGTCGACCTTCCTCGCCGTGGCGCGGTCGAGGATCTGCCGGGCGAGGTCGAGCTTGTCGGCCTCGACGAGGCTCTTGCCCACCTCGACGCCCTGCGCCTTCAGGAAGGTGTACGCCATCGCGCCGCCGACGCACACCGCGTCGGCCTTCGCGAGCAGGTTCTCGAGCACCTTGAGCTTGTCCGAGACCTTCGCGCCGCCGACGATCGCGACGAACGGGCGCGAGGGGCTGCCGAGCGCCTTGCCGAGGTACTCGAGCTCCTTCTGGATGAGGAAGCCAGCCGCCTTCTCCTTCACGAACTTCGCCATCCCCGCCGTGGAGGCGTGGGCGCGGTGCGCGGTGCCGAACGCGTCGTTCACCCACACGTCCGCGAGGCTCGCGAGCTCGCGGGCGAAGAGCTCCTCGTTCTTCTCCTCCTCCGGGTGGAACCGGAGGTTCTCGAGGAGGATCACCTGCCCCGGCCCGAGGTCCTTCACCGCCTTGCGGACGCCGTCGCCGATGCAGTCGTCGGCGAGGATCACGTCCTGGCCGAGCAGCTGCTGGAGCCGCTCCGCCGCGGGGAGCAGCGTGAGCTTCTGCCGGTCCTCCGGCTTTCCCTTCGGGCGGCCGAGGTGCGAGGCGAGGATCACGCGCGCGCGCGCCTTCACCGCGTGCTGGATGGTGGGGAGCGCCGCGCGGATGCGCGCGTCGTCCGTCACCTTCCCCTGCTCGTCGAGCGGGACGTTGAAGTCCACGCGGATGAAGACGCGCTTCCCCGCGAGGTCGAGGGCGTCGATGGTCTTGAGCGCCATGGCGACTACTTCACGAGGAACTTCGCGACGTCGACCATGCGGTTCGAGAAGCCCACCTCGTTGTCGTACCAGGCGAAGACCTTCGCGAAGGTCCCGTCGACGACGAACGTGGAGGTGGCGTCGAAGATCGAGGACGACGGGTCGCCGTTGTAGTCGATCGAGACCGTCGGCTCCTCGGAGTACGCGAGCACGCCCTTCAGCGCGCCCTCCGCCGCCTTCTTGAACGCCGCGTTGATCTCCTCGGCGGTCGCCGCCTTCTCGAGCTCGACCGTGAGGTCGACGAGCGAGACGTTCGGCGTCGGCACGCGCACCGCGGTGCCGTGGAGCTTGCCCTTGAGCGCCGGGATCACCTCGGCGACCGCCTTCGCGGCGCCGGTGGTGGACGGGATCATCGAGAGCGCCGCCGCGCGGGCGCGGCGGAGGTCCTTGTGCGGCAGGTCGAGGAGGTTCTGGTCGTTCGTGTAGCTGTGGATGGTCGTCATGAGCCCGCGCTTGATGCCGAAGGACTCGAGGAGGACCTTCGCGACCGGCGTGAGGAAGTTCGTCGTGCAGGACGCGTTCGAGATGATCTTGTGCTTCGCCTTGTCGATCTGCTGGTGGTTGATGCCGTAGGCGACCGTGATGTCGGGGCCCTTCGCGGGCGCCGAGATGAGGACGCGCGGCGCGCCAGCCTTGAGGTGCCCCTCCGCCTTCTCCCGGTCGGTGAAGAGGCCGGTGCACTCGAGGACGAGGTCCACCTTGTTCGCGGCGTGGGGGAGGTCGGCCGGCGACTTGATCGCCGTGATCTGGATCTCCTTGCCGTTGACGACGATGCCCTTCTCCGTCGCCTTCACGTCCGCGTCGAGCTTCCCGTGCACGGAGTCGTACTTGAGGAGGTGCGCAAGCGTCTTCGTGTCGGTGAGGTCGTTGATGGAGACGAACTCGAGATCCTTCTCACCGCGCTCCAGCGCCGCGCGGAGAACGCAGCGACCGATGCGCCCGAAGCCGTTGATTGCGATGCGCGCCATCGTGATCCCTCCCAAGGGTTTAGAAAAAGGGGCGAAAGGGCGGCTAAACTACCCTCCGCCCCCGGGATCGTCAACGGAAACGGCCGCGCCCGCGTGACGCGCAAAAGACGACCGGGACGGCACCGTTCGGCGCCGTCCCGGTCATCGAAGATCGTGGTCTCGTGCGTCGCGTGCTACACGGCGGCGCGGGTCTCGGTGGTCGCGGCGTCGTTCGCCGCCGCCGCCTGGGCCGCCGCCGTCGCCTGCGCGTGCTCGTCGCGGAGATCCTGCGTGACGAGCTCGATGAGCTCCGTGGAGAGGCTCAGGATCTGGTTCGGCGAGTACCCGTTGCCGCGCAGCTCCTTGAAGAGCGACTTCGCGAGGATCTTCGTTCCCTTGTTGTCGAGAATCCC